>JBEDGK010000166.1:0-10227 GCA_041174665.1 Pseudomonadota bacterium | reverse complement strand
GTTATAGCTTACTGGCAATTTTTTTGCAGGCGCCAGTGTGCCGCAGGGCCAGGGTGGCCGCAATCGCCCTGTCTGTCGGCTGATGAGCGGCTTGTTGCCAGAGGGTGAAAACCGCTATAATCACGGTCTTTTTCCGTCTCCGGACCCCTTTCGTCGAGAAGATTATGGTCGTTATCCGTTTAGCTCGTGGCGGCGCCAAAAAGCGCCCTTTCTATAACATCGTTGCCACCGATTCACGCAACCGCCGCGACGGCAGATTCATCGAGCGCATTGGTTTCTACAACCCGATCGCTTCAGGCGCCGCTGTGCCGTTCAATATCGATGAAGCGCGTCTGAGCTACTGGCAAGGCGTTGGCGCGCAATTGTCGCCGACGGTCGAGCGACTGGTGAAGTCTAACGGCAAGAAAGCTGCCTGATGTGATCGTGTCGGGCCATGCCGGAATTCCGGTTCCCGACGATCTGGTGTTGGTGGCGCATGTCACGGGCGCTTTCGGCATTGCAGGATGGGTCAAGCTGCGGCCTTATTCTCCAGAGGCCAGCGCGTTGTTCCATGCCAAGACCTGGTGGATTGACAAGCCTGAGTTGCATGATGTGGACGTCATGCAGTTGCGAGCGCAAGGCGAAGATGTCGTGGTCAAACTGATGGGCATCGAGAATCGCGATGCCGCAGAGTCGCTCAAAGGAGCGACCGTTCAGGTGAGACGAGCGCACTTTCCGCCACTGGAACACAACGAGTTCTATTGGGTCGATCTGATCGGTCACACAGTGATCAATCTTCGCGGCGAGTTGCTCGGAGAAGTGTGTGGCCTGATGGATAACGGTGCGCATCCGATACTGCGGGTCGCGGTCCCGGCGTCAGAGGGAAAAAAGAGTTCGGAATTGCTGATACCTTTCGTCGATCAGTTTGTGACAGAGGTTGATCAGGTAGCGAAAAGAATCAAGGCAGACTGGGAGAGCGATTACTGATCCCGGCGCCGACACCGGGGAGAGAGCATGCAGTTCGATGTGATAACGCTCTTCCCTGACATGTTCACGGCGCTGACCGCATCGGGTATTACGCGGCGCGCTGTTGAGCAAAAAAAATGCGAGCTATCGTTGTGGAATCCGCGGGATTTCACCTCGGACAACCACCGCACCGTGGATGACCGGCCTTATGGCGGTGGTCCCGGCATGGTGATGATGGCAGCTCCGCTGGAAGCTGCGATCAACGCGGGCCGTCAGCGACAGACCGCCATGGGCTTGCCCCGGCCGCGAACGATTTATCTGTCGCCACAGGGCACACCGTTGAATCATTCGCGCGTGATGCAGTTGGCGCAGGAGCAGGGGCTGGTGCTGTTGTGTGGTCGATATGAAGCCGTCGATCAGCGTTTGCTGGATCGTTGCGTGGATGAAGAAATCAGCTTGGGTGATTTCGTTCTCTCCGGCGGCGAATTGCCAGCGATGGCGCTGATGGATGCGGTGATACGACAATTGCCGGGCGTGCTGAATGATGATGCCTCGGCCGTGCAGGACAGTTTCGTGAATGGTGTGCTCGATTGTCCGCATTACACGCGGCCCGAGGCATACGAAGGACTCAGTGTTCCAGCCGTGCTGATGGGCGGACACCATGCAGAGATAGAAAAATGGCGTCGCGAAAGGGCACTAGAGTCCACACATCGCAAGCGTCCCGAGCTGCTGCAAAAGGCTCGGGAGGCAGGATGGCTCAGCAAGGCGGACGAAACCTTTCTGAAACAGTTGAAGTAGCAGCAGTCGTAGCGGGCGTCGCAGCAATAGACACCGTAGCAAAACAAGCAGTATTTGATTAACCCCATCCTCTGACGGGCAACACAGCAGCAACAGGCGCCGGCATGATGGTCAAGGAGCAAACCATGGATCTGATCCAGCAACTCGAGCAAGAAGAAATCGCCCGTCTGGGCAAGAACATTCCCGATTTTGCACCGGGCGACACCGTGGTCGTCAACGTGAACGTCGTTGAGGGCAACCGCAAGCGTGTGCAGGCCTATGAAGGTGTCGTGATCTCGCGCCGCAACCGTGGCCTGAACTCGAACTTCATCGTCCGCAAGATCTCCTCGGGCGAAGGCGTCGAGCGTACCTTTCAGCTGTACTCGCCGCTGATCGCGTCGATCGATGTCAAGCGTCGCGGTGATGTGCGCCGCGCAAAGCTGTACTATTTACGTGAGCGTTCCGGCAAGTCGGCACGTATCCGCGAGAAGCTGCCCAGCCGTCGCACCACAGAAGCCGCTGCGGAGTAAAGGCATTTCGCTGCACACCGAAAGGGCACCTCGAGTGCCCTTTCTCTTTCAATTTCAATGAAAAATCCTTTCGATCCTACGCTCGCAGATATTGAGGAACGCACGCCGGAACCGCCAGTGGTGTCTTCGCGCCTGGATCCGCATTGGTTGCGGCAGCGCTTCAACCAACCTCCCGCGTGGTCGCCCGAGTTCTCCGACGAGCAAAGCCTGAGCGATACCGACCAAGCCCTGGTGCCCGCTTCGGTGCTGGTGCCGCTGGTGGCGCGCGCCGACGAACTCAGACTGCTGCTGACTCAGCGCACTGCCCATCTGAATGATCATGCCGGCCAGATCAGTTTTCCGGGCGGGCGAGTCGATCCCGAGGACGAAGATGCGATCGCCACCGCCTTGCGTGAGACCGAGGAAGAAATTGGCCTGCACCGTCGCCATGTGGAAGTCATTGGCGTGTTGCCGGAGTATGTGACCGGTACCGGTTTCAGGGTCACGCCGGTGGTGGCCTTGGTGCATCCTCCGTTCGAGCTCACCGCCGACGAATTCGAGGTCGCCGAGATCTTCGAGGTGCCGATGTCCTTCCTGATGGATGGTGCCAATCATCAGCGTCGCAGTGCAGTGTTGCCCAGCCGTCCGGGCCGTCGCAGTTTTTATGCGATGCCTTTTGGCGAGTACTTCATCTGGGGGGCGACCGCCGCGATGCTGCGGAATCTTTATCACTTTCTCCGGGCGTGAGTCAGCCGGGCGTGGAGTTGTTCAAAGGTGACAAGAAAAGCAAGGTTTTATGGGACTTCTGAATATGACCTGTACGCCCCTTGCATTGAATTCATGGATTTCCGCCCCGCCGCCCGTTTGATTCCCGTCATCTGCTGAGCTATCGTATGGGTTGCCGGATTTTCCACGAGTCCCGATGACCCTCTTTTCCATCTTGCTGGTGCTCCTGATCGAGCAATTCAAGCCACTGCGTGCCGATAACCCTGTCTATGCATGGATAAGGATCTTTGCCGCGCGCGTGGAGCGCAGCTTCAATGCGGGCCAACCCGAGCACGGTCGCATGGGCTGGCTGGTCATGCTGTCGGTACTGGTCGTGCCGGTGCTGCTGGTGTACTGGCTGCTTGCACTCGTTGGACCACTGGCACAATTCGTGTGGAGCGTCCTGATCGTCTACCTGACGCTGGGTTTTCGGCATTACAGCCATTACTTCACCGCGATACAGACCGCGCTGAACGACAGCGATCTGACTGAGGCGCGCCGCCTGTTGGCCGAATGGACCCATCAGGATGTGCGCGACCTCGACGCTCCCGAGATTGCACGCCTGTCAGTGGAAAACGCGCTTCTCACCACACACCGGCACGTGTTCGGTGTTTTCTTCTGGCTGCTACTGCCCATTGGACCGGCGGGTGCAGTGATCTATCGCGTGGCCGAATATCTTGCGCGCGCCTGGAATGCACCCGAGATGAAAGATGAGTCCTTCGGTGTTTTTGCCAGAAAAGCCTTCGATCTGATCGACTGGCTTCCGGCCCGACTGACTGCCATCGCCTTTGCCATCGTTGGTAATTTCGAAGATGCGGTGTATGCATGGCGTAATTTCGCTCGGCGCTGGACTAACGAGACGACCGGCATCATTCTGGCTGCCGGCGGCGGTGCCATGGGTGTGCGCCTGGGAACACCGGCCGAATATGCATCGGATATCCCAGAGCTCGATGTCACCGCTTACGACTCGTCGGTCGGCGATATCGAGATACTTCCCGGCGAGGAGCCCTCGGCGCGGGCGCTGCAAAGCACTGTTGGTTTGATCTGGCGCGCGCTGCTGCTGTGGATTTTGCTTCTGCTGCTGGTATCAGTCGCCAACTGGCTGGGCTGAACTCTGGACTTCATCCGTGCCAGTAGACGCTCATTGCAGGCGCGGTTTTGTATCTTGTCGTGTCTTTGTTTCGACCTCAGCGTTGGGTAAGATAGCGTCTTCCTGCTACATCGGCGTCCATCGGGGCTGCCAATGCTGGCGACCACCGATACCTCACCTCCCCGAGAAAGCCCGGCTGCCTTGATGGCCACTTCCAGTTCAGAATCTTCGAGCGAAGCGACCGATTTCATCATTCAGGGCGTCACCCGCAAAGGCAAGGCATTTCGCCCCAGTGATTGGGCAGACCGCTTGTGCGGCATCATGTCGCGCTTTCATCCGGACGCAGGCAGTGGCTACGACAGACATCTTCAGTATTCGCCCTATGTACAGCCCGCGCTGATCGAAGGCGTGCGCTCGGTGCTGGTCGATGGGCGGCTACATGCGCTAGAACCGATGGCGTATCAATTCATGCGCTCGTTTGCAAAAGACAATGACTTGACCGTGATCGAAGCCTGCGTGCTTCCTCACCGGCCGCGCTGAGCGTGGCCTTCGATGTTCGATCAGCTTCTTGCGTGTAATGAACTTTCACCGCACATATTATTGATATTCGCCCTATGGAAAAACATTGTTAGCGACTAACTAGCTATCCGCGCGAAAATTCTCTCCATGAAGCAAGCTGTTGCCCTAGTTCTCATTGCAGATGGGCTTCATGCAAACAACGCGATGTCTTCCCGGGTTCACCTTGGTCGAGCTGATGATCGTGCTCGTGATCGCCAGCATTCTGGGTGCCATCCTCTATCCCTCGTATCGCGATCACCTGATACGAGCGGCCCTACCTGAAGCGACCGGGAGTCTCAGCCTGTATGCGGCCCGGCTGGAGGAGCATTACCTTGATTACCGCAGCTATGCGGACAGTTCGGGCGGCTGCGCGTTGCCCGCGCAAAATGCGGGAAAGTTCAGTTTCAGCTGCAGACCGGGTAGCGATGGGCAGTCGTATCAGCTGACCGCCACCGGCGTGTCCGGTGACCTTGCCTCGTTTTCTTATACGCTCGATCAGAACGGCAACGAGCGCACGACCGGTTTGCCTTCGGGCTGGGGCACGGTACCGGCCGACTGCTGGATACAGAAGCGTCAGGCTTCATGCTGAGTTCGCGGTGTTTGCGTACTGTGGCGGGCGTCACCATGATCGAGATGTTCATCACCTTGTTCGTCTTGGCGATCGTGCTGGCGACTGGTATGCCGTCGGCAGTGCACTGGGTTCATCAATGGCAAATCAGAGCCAGTGCAGAGAGTCTGCGAAGCGCGCTGCAGAAAACCCGCGCCGAAGCGATTGCGCGCAACACAAAAATAAACATCACGCTGGGTGATTCCGGTGGTCTGCCTCAGTGGCGTATCGGCTGCGCAAGAGTCACCGCGCTCTGTCCGAATAATCTGCATGCGCAGGTCGCCTCTGCGGGCAGCGGCATACGCTGGGGGGCGGCTAAGGCTGCTGCAGCCGCAAATATTTCCGTCGCGTTGACGGCGGGTGCCGGCCTGCCGGCGACCGTGGCATTTCATGCCTTGGGTAATGCGCCGCGAGTTGTCAGTGGCAGTGAGATTGCACGTATCGATGTGCTTCATCCGGCCGACAGCGCGGCAGGCCGTCTGGTCGTTCGTACCGATGGCGCGGGCAATGTGTCGATCTGTGACCCGGCACTGCCCGTGTCGGATGTCCGGGGATGCCACTGAATGATGACCTTCAACGCTTGTCGTCCCGACCTTCGTTATCCGCCTGACGCAAAGGGCGGCACACTGCTAGAAGGCCTGCTGGCGATTGTGCTGTTCTCGATGGGTTTGTTGGCGATATTGAGACTGCTGACGGTGTCCACCATCGACAACGGTAATGCGCAGTATCGCAGCGAGGCCAGTCTGCTAGCGAGCGATCTGATCAGCCAGATATGGACGGGTGACCGCTCGCTGAAGGGCATCACCGACCGTTTTGGGAACACCTCGACGGATGACTACAGAGACTGGCTGGCCAGCGTGCAGCGACGCCTGCCCGGTGTCAGCGCAGCGAGCCATGTGCCCGTGATTACCATCGGCTCCGACCGGACCGTGACAGTGAGCTTGAGTTGGAAAGCGCCTGGTGACAAGGACGCGCATCAGTTGATATTCCAGGCACTGATCACGGACTGAGAGGCCATGACACTGATGCTTGCGAAGCGCTTCCGAGGTGTTGGTCTGGTGGATCTGATGGTCGGTCTGGCAATCGGGCTGATAGCGATGCTGATCATAATCAAAGTCGCGGTGCTGTTCGAGTCGCGCCGTCGCTCAAGCGCTGGCATCGCTGATGCGCAGCTTAATGCGGCCAGCGCGACCCTGATCATCGCGAGAGAATTGCGCATCGCCGGACAAGGGCTGGGTCCTGCGGATGCACTTGGCTGCGGGATCGTCCATGATCTGTCCACGCTTGGCGCGCTCTCGTTGCAGCCCGTACAAATCATTGACGGCGCGAATGGTGGGCCTGACCGTCTTCGCATCCTGGCCAGCGCCATTCCCCAAATCATCAGCTCTGCTAGCCTGATCGCTGCGCATGCTGCAAGCGACAGCGCGATGATGCTCGATATCACCTTGGGAATCGCTCCGGAGCATCGTCTGCTGCTCTACGAACCCGGCAAAAGCTGTGCGCTGTTCAAAGCGACTTCTGTGCCCTTGGGTGGCTACCGGGTTGTACATCAGTTGTCCTCCGCATCCGGATTGCCTGACCACATGGCAGGCGCGCGCGTCATTAACCTGGGTTCTCTGCATCACCTCGAATTCTCCATCGATGCGAACGGCTACCTGCAAGTCAATCGTTATCTCTCCGATGCTAATGTGTGGCAATCCTCCGCACTGGCTTCCGGGGTGGTCAGCTTGCAGGCGCAGTACGGTTTCGATACGCAGAGTGGTGCTCGCTCCAGCACCAAAGTCACGCGCTGGAGTGACACGATGCTCGATGCCGATGGTAATGGCACAACGGGTGACAATAGTGATCTGCGCAGACTGATCGCCGTCAGAGTCGCTCTCGTCGTGCGCAGCGCTGAGCGCAGCGACCAGGGCTGTAAGGCTTCGGCTCCGCAATGGATGGCCGGCTCTGCCAGCAGCGGAAAGCTCGCACTGACCGATATCAGCCTCAATCACGTGAACGACTGGCGTTGCTACCGCTACCGGATACTGCAGACCGAGGTGCCGCTGCGTAATCTGCTCTGGACCGATTCATGAATGCGAAGCAGACAACCGGCGCTGGTCTGGTGGTAGCGCTGATCATGCTCGTCATAATGAGCGCGGGCGCCATCAGTCTTGTTCGTGCAGTTAGCACGGGCAGACTGATGGCGGCCAACCTCGTTTTCAGGCAAGCCGCCGTGCTGTCGTCCGATGCTGGCAATGAAGCTGCCATCGAGTGGTTGAAGACTCATATCGCGACCGCGGCTCTGTATACCGATCAGCCAGATCGAGGGTATTACGCAAGTGTTCCTGACGATCTTGACATCACCGGTACCCAAGCCTCGGGTGTGGCGATTGACTGGGATGACGACCATTGCAATATGGCTTCAGCGCAGACCTGCGTGAAAGCATCCACGCCGCTGGCAGCTGATGCTTCTGGCAACGTGATTCGCTACGCGATACATCGCTTGTGTCGAATGACCGGTAGCCCGCAAGGCGGTGCGAACAGCTGCCTGATGGCCGGAGGATCGGCCAGTGCGAGCAGCAAACGCAGCAGTCTGAGCTATGGCGCCTCAAGCCGTTTCAGCACCAGCACGCAAGTGTATTACCGGATCACGGTAAGAGCCCGCGGGCCGCGCAATACCGTCGTCTTCACGCAGACACTGGTGCATTTCTGAGATCGTTCTGATGATGTTTCAATCCCCACTTTGGCGTCCCCACCGAGAGCCGCCATTCAATTGCCTGCTGAATAGGCTCTGCCGTCATCTTATGTCACTGATCTGGGCTACCTTGGCCTTGCACGGAACAGCACAGGCAGCCACCGATCTCGCGAGGGCGCCAGTGAATTTTCTCTTGTCGGCTCAAGTGAAGCCAAATATTTATTTCATCCTTGATGACTCGGGCAGCATGGTCTGGAGTTATGTGGGTGATGAAGTCGTTGGTAGGGGCTATGAGAAGGCGATTGGCTATCGCAGTGCCTTGTGCAACAAAATCTATTACAACCCGGCGGTGAAATATCCGGTGCCTGTGAGAGCCGATGGCAGTGCTTATCCGCAGCAGAATTTTACTGCGGCCAAATATGACGGTTTTAGCGCCGACTCAGTCACCGTGGATTTGTCCTCGCGCTTCATGGCCTGGCGAAATTCAGGGACCTTGCCTGCTGTACCAACGGTTCCCACTACCGTCAGATATCGCGAAGATTGCACCGGACCTTTTGGAAACTGCACGTCATCAGGCAGTACCGATTTTCCTAACGTGCCCGAGGCCGCTTACTACTATGTCTACACAGGCAATCATGCTGGCGGTCTCGGTAGCGGATTGCCTTTTGATGCCTGCTTCGATCGCCCGCCCTCTGTCAACTGGGCCAAGGTAATCGTCAGCAGCAGCTCCGGACCGGGTGGCACGGACGAGCGCAGTAATTTCGCCAACTGGTTCAGCTATCACCGCACGCGCATACTCACGATCAAGACAGCGCTCGGCCGCGCATTCCGCGATCTGAATGAGCAGTTCCGCGTCGGATTTTCAACGATAGGTGACTCTGGCGTCGCTGACACCCCTGGTTTTCTCAAGATCGCCGATTTCACCACAGAGCAAAAAACGAAGTTCTACAACAAGCTGTATGCGATTAACCCGTTGGCCAGCACACCGTTACGCGCCGCATTGTCGAAAGCTGGTCGTTTGTATGCGGGCAAGCTATTGATGGGCTCGGATGATCCTGTTCAGTATTCATGTCAGCAGAATTTCACTGTACTCTCCACCGATGGCTACTGGAATACCAGCTGGGAGTCTGGCGGCTACGGACCGAAGCAAATCGATGGCACGACCGATGTGGGTGATCAGGATAAATTCCTACCTGCGCCGATGGCTGACGGAGATTCAGGCACTGGACAGATCAATGCTGCTCAGTTGGTGCTGACGGCTTTGCCATCTACCGACAACAAACGGGGTATATCCAGCATCAAAATCAATGGCAGAGAATTGCTGAGCAGAGCATTTACCGTCGATTCCACCACCCATGCTGATGCAGATATCGCCATGCTTGCATGGAATATCGAGTATTTACTGAAGAACGAGGGTTACCGAGCGGTCGCACAAGGTCCGGTGGTCTATGTGATTGCTCCCGACACCGCTAACGCCGCCGGCTCGCCGGTGGTGAGCATCAGTGGCGGTGTCGCGGTCGCGGTGAGACCATTTCAGCGCATGATTGCTCCCGGGCGCTTGAGCAACACGCTCGCCGATGTGGCAGCTTATTACTTCAACACGGATCTGCGTCAGCCGTCGCTATCGAATTGCGGAAGTTCGGTTGATCTGTGCGCCAATAACGTGCCGGTCCCCGCCGGAGTGGCAGGTGGCAATCATCAGCACATGGTGACCCATACGGTGGGGTTGGCCGCCTCGGGCACCTTACGCTATCAGGAAAATTATCTTAAAGCCGCCTCCGGAGATTTCCGGGATATCGTCAACGGCACGCGCAGCTGGCCAGACCCGATCTTTTTCACAGGCCCGGAGCGTATCGATGATCTCTGGCATGCCGCCGTCAATGGGGGCGGAAGATACTTTAATGTCTCCAGTCCAGAGCAGCTGGCGAATGCGCTGTCACAGACCATGGCCAACATACGCGTAGCAACCGGCGCCGCGGCTGCGGCAGCGACCAGCAATCAGGAACCTGCCGAGGGTGACAGCCTGCTATTCGCAACGCGCTACCGAAGCATCTACTGGGATGGAGAACTCGACGCACGCGCGATCGATCTCAGCGATGGCAGTGTAAACAACACGCCGCTATGGACGGCGTCTCAAAAGCTGGATGCCAAAGTAAGTTCAGGCACGGACACGCGCACGATCTGGTACCAGTCGATGACGAATCCCGACTCGCTCAAGCGCTTTGTTTGGAGTCAGCTCGACGCGAGCGAGCAGGCGCTGTTCAACGCAATGTGCGGCGCCAGCCCCAAACTGTCGCAG
>JBEDGK010000165.1:0-4248 GCA_041174665.1 Pseudomonadota bacterium | reverse complement strand
GCTGAAGCACAGGGACGGACACACCCGCCTCATGCGGCGTGCAGGGGCCGGGCGAGATGCAGATGCGCGCCGGGTTGAGCTTTTCTATTTGCTCAAGCGTGATCTCGTCGTTTCGGTAGGTGCGGACCTCCTCGCCCAGCTCGCCGAAATACTGAACCAGATTGAAGGTGAACGAGTCGTAGTTGTCGATCATTAGCAGCATCTCAGATCTCCCCGTCCAGTCCATCTTGCACCTGCTCTGCGGCTCTCAATACCGCGCGCGCCTTATTCTCTGTCTCTAGCCATTCCATCTCGGGAATCGAGTCGGCGACGATGCCCGCAGCGGCTTGCGCGTACAACATGCCATCCTTGATCACGCCAGTGCGAATGGCGATGGCCAGATCCATTTCACCACCAAACGACAGATAGCCACAGGCGCCGCCGTAGATGCCACGTTTGACGGGTTCCAGCTCGTCGATCAGCTCCATCGCGCGCACTTTCGGTGCGCCGGACAGAGTGCCTGCCGGAAAAGTGGCGCGCAGAACATCCAGATTGGTCATGCCGGATTGCAGTGTGCCTTCGACGTTTGAGACGATGTGCTGGACGTGCGAGTATTTTTCGATCACGAATTTGTCAGTGACTTTCACGCTGCCGATCTCGGCGATGCGCCCGATGTCATTGCGCGCGAGGTCGATCAGCATCACATGCTCGGCAATCTCTTTTGGATCTGCGAGCAGTTCTTCTGCCAGTTGCACGTCTTTTTCTGGTGTTGCGCCGCGCGGGCGCGTGCCAGCCAGAGGCCGGATGGTGATTTTTTTCTTACCCTCAGGCGTACCCTCGTTGCGCACCAAAATCTCGGGTGAGCTACCGACGATTTGCATGTCGCCAAAGTTGTAGAAGTACATGTATGGAGAAGGATTCAGTGAGCGCAGCGCACGGTATAGCGACAGCGGGGAATCCACATAAGGCTTGCGTATGCGTTGGCCGACCTGCACCTGCATCAAGTCACCGGCCATGATGTATTCCTTGGCTTTGGCGACAGCAGCAAGATAGTCTTTTTTGACGAAATCGCGGATGGCTTCCGTGCGTACGGAAGCGGATGTGACAGGAACATCGACTGCCCGGCGCAGCATCGCGCGCAAATCTTTCAGACGTTGCTTAGCCTTGCTGAAGGCTTCGGGTTGAGTCGTATCGGCATAGACGATCAGGTACAGTTTTCCGGACAAATTATCGATGACCGCCAGTTCTTCAGTCAGCAGCAACTGGATATCGGGTAAGTCAAGCTCATCGGGTGGCGCAGTGTTCTCCAACCGGTGCTCGATGTAGCGCACAGCGTCATATCCGAAATAGCCTGCGAGTCCGCCACAGAAGCGTGGCATGCCCGGACTGATTGCTACTTTGTAGCGCGACTGGAAATTGGCGATGAAATCAAGTGGATTATCGTCCGAGGTTTCAACGATCTCGCCGTGACGCACGACCTCGGTGTGCTTGCCATAGGAACGTAGCAGCGTGCTGGCGGGCAGACCAATGAAAGAGTAGCGACCGAAACGTTCGCCGCCGACGACGGATTCCAGAAGGAAGGTGTTCCTGCCAAGTTGTTGTGTCTGTGCGAGCTTGAGGTACAGCGTGAGCGGTGTTTCGAGATCTGCGAACGCTTCGGTGAGCAGGGGAATGCGGTTATAGCCTTGTGCGGCTAGTGATTTGAATTCGAGTTCAGTCATGTTCCTCTCCGGGCCGCCATTGTAAGTCAGTGGCGGTGTGTCCAAAAAACGGCCGGCCCAAACAAGCCAGCGGCAACCAGCGATATCAGCCGATATGTGTTTGCCAGCGTCGCCACAGCCAGGCCTCGAAGGCACCCGGTGGGATCAGCTTAGTTTTTTTGACAAGAAACATGATGGTGGTTATCAAGCGGCGATCAGATCCGCCGCAATCCGAAGAGATCCGACTATACCATCCGAGGTGATGCTCTGAACAGGCTGACCGTGGTTATAGCCATAAGGAACGGTGAGGCTGCGGCAGCCGGCGGCGCGCGCGGCTTCGGCGTCATTGGAGGAATCACCGATGGCGACAGCCTCATGCGGCGCGATGCCAAAATCACCGCAGACGGTGAGCATGGGAAGCGGATCGGGTTTTTTTCGGGGTAGCGAGTCGCCACCGTAGATCACTCTGAAAAAGGCCAGCAAGCCAGTCTTCTCCAGCAGCGGACGCGCAAGGGAGATCGGTTTGTTGGTCACGCAGGCGAGGTACAGACCGCGCTCCTGCATGACCGCCAGCCCTTCATGCACCTGTGGATAGACCTGGCTATGCAGGCCATTGATCTCAAGATAATGGTGCTGATAGCGTTGCATCGCATGCTCGAACCGGTGTTCGACCTCTTGCGTATCAAAATCGACACCCAACACGCGGCGCATCAGGTTCTCTGAACCTTTGCCGATAAATTCTTTGATGGTTTCCAGTTCCAGCGGTGCGAGATCCAGCTCGGCACGCAGGCGATTGATGGCCAGCTGAAAATCCGGCGCGGTATCCACCATCGTGCCATCCAGATCGATGATCGCGGCCCGTATACCTACGAGCGGCTTGAGGGGCGGGTTCATACCGTGGCCAACTCACTGCGCATCGCATTGATGACGGTCTCGTAATCGGGCTTGCCGAAGATGGCTGAGCCGGCGACGAAGGTGTCAGCGCCGGCCTTGGCGATCTCGGCGATATTCTCCACCTTAACGCCGCCATCGACTTCGAGCATGATGTCGCGCCCGCTGGCATCGATCAGTTGGCGAACCGTGCTTATTTTTTTCAGTGCCTCTGAGATGAAGGACTGGCCGCCAAAGCCGGGATTGACCGACATGATCAGGATGAGATCAAGCTTGTCCAGCACATGGTCGAGATGATGAAGTGGGGTCGCCGGATTGAAGACCAGTCCGGCCTTGCAGCCCTGGTCTCGGATCAGTTGCAATGTGCGATCGATATGCTCGGAGGCTTCGGGATGGAAGCTGATAATGTTGGCACCGGCTTTGGCGAAGTCCGGAATGATGCGGTCGACCGGCTTGACCATCAGATGGACATCGATCGGCACCTGCACATGCGGACGAATCGCCTCGCAGACCAGCGGCCCGATTGTCAGATTGGGAACATAGTGATTGTCCATCACATCGAAATGAATGATGTCTGCGCCAGCGGCGACGACGTTGCGAACTTCTTCCCCAAGGCGAGCAAAGTCGGCGGAAAGAATGCTGGGTGCGATGCGGTAGCTGGGCATGATTATTCCCTTCTGGCGAAGCGGGAATTCTACCTCCGGGTGCCCGACGCTGCTTGCATGGCGCGCTGAATTCGTGTGCAATCGCGGGCTGTGCGTTGTAGCCGCAGCGCCGTTATGCCAAAAGATGAAAAAGAGAGCATCGCCCCTATGTCCACGTATCAGATGACTGTGACTGTGCAGACCCGATATCTTGAGGAGCAGTCCGATCCGGATCGCTCGCGCTATGTGTTTGCCTATGCGGTCACTATAAAAAACACTGGCAGCGTTGCAGCGCAGCTGGTCTCCCGGCACTGGATCATTACCGATGCGAACGAGCAGGTGCAGGAGGTGAAGGGGCTGGGCGTGGTCGGCCACCAGCCCTTGCTGAAACCCGGAGAACAGTTCGAGTACACCAGCGGCACCTCGCTGGCCACGCCGCAAGGAACGATGCGCGGTGAATATTTTTGCGTGGCCGAGGATGGCGAGCGTTTCGGCGCACCGATCCCGGAATTTATTTTGTCGTTGCCTCGGACGCTACATTGATGAATCGGCCGCTAGCCTTCGCTTGCTTCATCGGTCGTCGTCGTTTTTATCCGAGAACATCGTCCACCAGACAATAAACACCAGCAGGCCCAGTGCAAGGCCTGCCTCCAGAAATAGCAACCACATAGCCCGTGTTTCCGATCACAAAACGCTCTAGTGTAATCGTCGCGCTGACCGTTGCGCTATTTGTCATGGCCGGCTGTGCTACTTCGCCCAAAAGCAAGCCTGCCGCCAGCGTTCCTGTGCCTGCGCCCGCCACGCCTCAGCCGCCGTCACCATTGACGGCGAAGCCAGCGGACTATCTTCGTGTTGCAACTTTCAGTGAGCTGCCCGGCTGGGCTGAGGACGATTTGCGGCAAAGCTGGCCGGCGATGCTGGCAAGCTGCGAGGCACTCAGCAAGCGAGCTGAATGGTCTGCGGTATGTTCTGCGGCAGCTTCGGTCAATGCCGGTGACGAACGATCAGTCCGTGCGTTTTATGAGTCACAGTTC
>JBEDGK010000164.1:0-26161 GCA_041174665.1 Pseudomonadota bacterium | reverse complement strand
CCATAATTCCCAACCCAATATGCGCAGGAGCTGTAGAGAATTGGGCAATGTAATAAGCGTTCCAAAAATTTACATCGACTCCCTCAATCCATTTTTGAAAGTTAGTTGCAGGGAGATTTGAGAAAAAATTTATATACGCGCTCTTCTGAGTGATTGCTATCAGTTCGTGGGCGGGAAGATGAAAAAAATATGTGACTGTGCATAACGATAAAATTACCGAGATAACGAGGTAATGTGTCTCATTTCGGAATAATGATTGATGGCGAAAAAATTTATTTATTTCAACAGTTGCTGATTTAAGTGTATTTTCAATCATGGAAATATCTCTGATAAAAAAATAATTTCAGCTGTGAAGTGAAGGCTCGTACTAACTGCGTTACCTCTGTTTCAAACCAACACATTAGTATTTGACGATCAGATTCACCGTGATGCGGAGGATCAAGCGAACTTTTGCTGGTGCCGTTCTCTTCCATGCTCCTTCGAACTCCACCGTGACTTTTTGATGTGAATTCGTCTATGCCGTGGTCAGCAGCTAAGCCAGCGTAGACTTTGCGCTTCGTCATAGACCCGGCAAGGCCTCGTGAAACTATGCAATGGGTAGTTGCGAGAAAATCATGTGACCTCGTTCCGAAAGACCGGCTAGTAAGCAAGACGGTATCTCCCTCAAGAAAGCGCGGAGTATCGATCCGTCTTACGGCATTGCCTGAAACATTTGTCCTTTGGGGGTAGTTGCTGCAGCGGAACGCGGGCTGATTTCCGCTCATGTGTCTCGGATACCCACCATTGCTTTTTAGAAAACATGTGTTGATGTTTGAATGGCGGCTTCCTGGCCCGGCGGCAGTGGCGGCGACGGTTTGGGGTATTCGTTCAGGCCATCTTGCCTTCGAACAGGGATTGATCAGCAAAGATTTCAGCTCGATCCTGACGAATTTAGATAATAAATCAATAACTTCCTGGTCTGACAAGGCGGGGATGCGTGGGGTAGAATCTCTACCAGCCTGGCGCTGTGCGCCTCAACGCCGATAAAGAGAGCCCCCATGAGCTGGCTAGAAAAACTTCTCCCGCCCCGCATCCAGCGCTCTGACGCTGCCACCCGCCGATCGGTGCCCGAGGGTCTGTGGGTCAAGTGTCCCTCTTGCGAATCCGTGCTCTACCGCACCGACCTCGAGTCCAACCAGCAGGTTTGTCCCAAGTGCGACCATCACATGCGCATCCGCGCGCGTGATCGCCTTGATGCGCTGTTGGATCAGGAAGGCCGCTACGAGATCGGGCAGGAGGTGCTGCCGATCGATACGCTGAAGTTCAAGGATTCCAAGAAATATCCCGAGCGCCTGAAATCTGCGCTCGATGCGACCGGCGAGACCGATGCGCTGATCGTGATGGGTGGCGCGATCATGTCGCTGCCGGTGGTAGTTGCTTGTTTCGAATTCGAGTTCATGGGCGGCTCGATGGGCGCGGTCGTTGGCGAGCGTTTTGCGCGCGGAGCGCAGACGGCGCTGGAGCAAAAAGTGCCTTTCATCTGCATTACTGCCACGGGCGGTGCGCGCATGCAGGAAGGCCTGCTGTCGCTGATGCAGATGGCCAAGACCACGGCGATGCTGACCAAGCTGTCCGAGAAGAAGCTACCGTTCATTTCCGTGCTGACCGATCCGACGATGGGCGGCGTGTCGGCCTCGTTCGCGTTCATGGGTGATGTGGTGATCGCCGAGCCGAAGGCGCTTATAGGCTTTGCCGGTCCACGCGTGATCGAGAACACCGTCCGTGAAAAGCTGCCCGAAGGTTTCCAGCGCTCCGAGTTCATCCTGCAAAAAGGTGCGATCGACATGATCGTTGACCGCCGCAAGATGCGCGAAGAGATCGCACAGTTGCTTGCGCTGCTGCAAAATCAGTCGCCGGAAGTGATAGCCTGATTTTTTTGACGTCCAATGTAAAGACAGTGGATCTCGGCCTGCGCCGGGATGTCCGTGTGATGCTCTGACTTGTTTTCTACCCTCATTCCGGCGCAGGCCGGAATCCAGCGACCTCCCCACATTCTCTCTTCATGCCACTCTCCCTGAACGACTGGCTGGCCCGTCTCGAATCGCTGCATCCGAAAGCGATCGACATGGGCCTCGAACGCGTTGCCAGCGTCGCACAAAGGCTAGGCCTGCACTTCGACTGCCCGGTGATCACGGTGGGCGGTACCAATGGCAAAGGTTCGACCTGCGCGATGCTGGAATCCATCCTGGTGCAAGGTGGCTACCGGGTGGGGCTCTACTCTTCGCCGCACCTGCTGCATTTCAATGAGCGCGCGCGCCTCAATGGCGACATGGCCACCGATGCGATGCTCTGCGAGTGCTTTGAACAGGTCGAGGCGGTGCGCGGCGATGTGTCGCTGACGTATTTCGAATTCACCACGCTGGCGATACTCAAGTGCTTTTCCGATGCCGGTCTGGATGCCGTGATACTCGAAGTCGGTCTGGGAGGTCGCCTGGATGCAGTGAATATTGTTGATGCTGATGTCGCGATCATCACCAGTGTCGATCTTGATCACATGGAGTATCTGGGTGACACGCGCGAGAAGATAGGCTTCGAGAAGGCGGGGATCTTCCGGTCCGGCCGTACGGCGATTTGCAGTGACCCTCAGCCGCCGGAGTCGCTTGTAGCACATGCGAAGTCGGTTGGTGCGGATCTCTGGTTGTTCGGGCGCGACTTCAATTATTCAGGCGATCGCCAGCAGTGGAATTACGGCGGCCGCAGCCTTCGTCGCAATGCGCTTGCGTATCCAAGCCTGCGGGGTGCAAATCAATTGCTCAATGCCAGCGCTGCGCTGGCCGCCTTGGAGGTACTGCGTGACCGTCTGCCACTCGGCGCGCAGGAGGTCCGAAGCGGGCTGGTGATGGTCGAACTTCCGGCACGCTTTCAAGTTTTACCGGGACGGCCCGCAGTGATACTCGATGTCGCTCACAACCCACACGCGGCAGCCACGCTCGCCCAGAACCTCGACAACATGGGTTTTCATCCTTACACCTTTGCGGTATTCGGTGCGATGGCCGACAAAGACATTCAAGGAATCATCGCTCAGTTAAAAGATCGTATCGATCACTGGTGCCTGACCGATCTCCCACTGCCGCGTGCCGCCAGCGCTGAATCTTTGGCGCAACACCTGCGCGCCGCTGGGTTCAAGGAAAGCGCTGAGCCGGGGGTAGAGCGCACGCTGACCTGCTTCTCTACGCCCGAGCAGGCATTCAACGATGCCAAGAATCGTGCCGGTGAGAATGATAGAATGGTGGTCTTCGGATCCTTTATGACGGTTGCCGGTGTAATGGCGGCAAGATCCTCCGGCTGAGCTGATCGCTGTCCCATTCTTTGGCAATCACACAACGCACACAACGCGATTTATGGGCTTGTTCTCGTTCCTCAACAAAAGCAAGCAGGACCCCGACGACGATATCGATGCTCCGGTCAAGCTGCGCCGTCGTGCGAGGGTTCAGCAAGAAGAACCCATCGATCCCATGCTTCCCGAGAAAAAGCGCGCCCGACGGCGCCTGATCGGCGCCACCGCACTGGTGTTGGCGGCTGTGATCGGCTTGCCCATGATTTTCGATTCCGAGCCCAAGCCGCTGACCGACGATATCGCGATACAAATTCCTTCTCGCGATAGAGCCGGTGTCCCGGTCATCGCAAGTACCGCGCCACTGGACTCTGAGCCTGCTCGGTCGTCATCGGTGGTCAAGGCTGAGCCCTCGTCGTCCGAAAAGCTACCGGTTGCTGAGGCTGTCAAACCCGTGCCCGAGAAACCAGCGGATAAGCCGGTGGACAAAGCAACAGACAAATCAGCAGACAAATCGCACAACAAGCCAGCAGAAAATGTCTCTGCCGACAGGGACAATTCGGCTGCTGAAAAATCCAATCCATCCCGTGTCATTCTTCAGGTGGCGGCAGTCGCCACCAAAGTCAAGGCTGAGGAATTACAGAACCGGCTGAAGCAAGCCGGCATCAAATCCTATTTGCAAAAAACCAGTACCAAAGAGGGCGAGCGTTACCGTGTCCGTATTGGCCCGTTTGCCACCCGCGAAGAGGCCGACAAAATGCGCGCTCGCCTGTTGAAGATGGGTCTGTCGGCCACTGCGCAGCCCGCATAAGTTTTTCCCGGTAATCACGCTGGGTCTGTTCTTGAAGGAGCCCACCATGTGTGGCATCGTTGGCGTCGTTTCGCATAGCCCGGTTAATCAGATCATTTATGATGCATTGCTGCTCTTGCAGCATCGCGGACAAGATGCTGCGGGCATTGCCACCAGCCACGGCAACGCCTTCAGCATGCACAAGGCGAATGGCCTGGTTCGTGATGTCTTCCGTACCCGGAACATGCGCTCGCTACCTGGAAACTCTGGTATCGGGCAGTGCCGCTACCCAACGGCCGGCTCCCAGAGCGAAGAAGAAGCGCAGCCCTTTTACGTGAACGCACCTTTCGGTATCACGCTCGCGCACAACGGCAATCTGACCAATGCCGAGTTGCTGAAGATCGAGATGTTCAAGAATGACCGGCGTCATATCAATACAGATTCTGATTCTGAAGTCTTGCTGAACGTGCTCGCACACGAAATCCAGGAAGTCACGACCGGGCTCTCACTCGACCCGTCCATGCTGTTCAAGGCTGTGTCCACGCTGCACAAACGCGTGCGCGGCTCGTATGCGGTGGTTGCTCAGATTGCGGGCTATGGTCTGCTGGCCTTCCGCGATCCTTTCGGCATACGTCCGCTATGCATAGGTTTCAATGACACGGATCGTGGCCCGGAATACCTGATCGCCAGCGAATCCGTGGCGCTCGAGGGACTGGGCTTTCATTTCCTGCGCGACGTCATGCCGGGCGAGGCCATCTTCATCGACAACGATGGAAAGCTGTACAACCAGCAGTGCGCAGAGAACCCCACATTGAATCCTTGCGCATTCGAATTCGTCTATCTCGCACGTCCCGATTCCGTGATCGATGGCGCATCAGTGTATGCAACGCGTCTGCGTATGGGCGAGCATCTGGCCGACAAAATACGCAAGCAGTTTGCCGATGGCGACATCGATGTGGTGATGCCGATTCCAGATTCGTCCCGTCCCGCGGCAATGCAGCTAGCGCTCAAGCTGAACCTGAATTACCGGGAAGGCTTCATCAAAAACCGCTACATTGGCCGTACCTTCATCATGCCGGGGCAGGGCGTGCGCAAGAAATCCGTGCGCCAGAAACTTAACGCGATAGGTTCGGAGTTCAAGGGCAAGAGCGTGCTGCTGGTTGATGATTCCATCGTGCGCGGCACCACCAGCCGAGAGATTGTGCAGATGGCGCGCGACTCTGGCGCCAAGCGCGTGATTTTCGCCTCAGCCGCGCCACCCGTGAAATATCCGAATGTCTACGGGATTGACATGCCCACGCGCAGCGAGCTTATCGCGCATGGTCGAAACGAAGAGGAAGTCTGTCGCGAGATCACCGCAGACGCGCTGGTCTACCAAGATATTGATGCTATGAAGCGATCAATTACCGATGTTAACCCCTTGCTGAAACAGTTCGAAGCATCCTGCTTCGATGGTCATTACATTACCGGCGATATTTCGCGCGATTATCTTGATAGAGTTGAGTATGCGCGCCAGCACCCGAAAGCCGTGATCGAGGACGCCGTGCGCACTCAGCTGAACCTGAATCTTGCTCAGATCGAATAAGTGATCGGGCTGGATCGACTAACACATGAACAAGAACAAAAAATTCGGCTTTACCACCACGATACTTCACAGCGATCGCCAAAAGCCGATTGAGCATGGCTCGCTGCACAAGCCGATTCACACGGCGGTCGCCTACGGTTATCGCGATGCGCGCGAGCTGGCCGAAGTTTTTCAGGGCAAAAAACCGGGATATCGCTATGGTCGGCAGGGCAATCCCACCGTCAGCGCGCTCGAGGAGAAGATCACGCGCATGGAAGACGGCTTTGCGACGCTATGCTTCTCGACTGGCATGGCGGCGATCGGCGCAGTGGTTCAGGCGCTGCTGCGCGCCGGCGATCATGTGGTGTCATCCTCCTTTTTGTTTGGTAACACCAACAGCCTGTGGCAGACGGTCAACCTGCAGGGTATGCCGGTCAGTTTTGTCGATGCGACCGATGTGGCGAACGTCGAAAAGGTCATCACGCCAGCGACCCGCATGGTGTTTGTCGAGACGATTGCCAACCCGCGCACGCAGATTGCTGATCTGGCGCGAATCGGCGAGCTATGTCGCGAGCGCGGCATTCTTTACGTCGTCGACAATACGATGACCTCGCCGTACCTGTTCCGACCCAAACACGTGGGCGCCAGCCTGGTGCTCAATGCGCTGACCAAATCGATCGGCGGTCATGGCAATGCGCTGGGTGGCAGTCTGACCGACACAGGCCTGTTCGACTGGGCAAGCTACCCGAATATCGCGGAGAGCTACAAACGCTTCGCACCCGTGCAGTGGGGCATGGCGCAGTTACGTGCGAAGGCCTTGCGTGATTTTGGCGGTGCCTTGGGCCCCGAGGCCGCGCATCATCTGGCCGTCGGTTCCGAGACCATGGCGTTGCGCATCGAGCGCGAGTCCTCGAGTGCTTTGGCGCTAGCGAAGATGCTGGATGCGGATGAGCGCGTCGCAGCCGTCTACTATCCGGGCCTGCCCCTCCACCCACAGCACGCCCTCGCGACCGAGCTATTCCTGGCCTATGGCGGTTTATTCAGTTTTGAGCTCAAAGCCGGGGTTGATTGCTTCGACTATCTGAATCGCCTCCAGCTCGCCATCCCGGCCAGCAACCTCGGGGATACCCGCACGCTGGTGATTCCGGTTGCGCACACGATTTACCACGAGATGGGACCCGAGCGCCGCGCCAGCATGGGCATTGCCGAGTCGCTGATTCGTGTGTCGGTCGGCATCGAAGACACCGATGATCTGCTGAATGATTTCAGGCAGGCGCTGGATCAGTAGTTTTTCAAACAGGCACTCAGGGCCCCAGTGTGCGGGCTGCCTGCCGGCTCAGCCAGCTAACGCCCTCTGGCATCCGGAACTCGCGCAACCGCTCCAGCAGCGCCGAGGGCTCGCTTTCATTGATGAGTAAATTCTTGTGCTCGGCGCGCAGAAAGCCTTCCTGCTCCAACTGGGACAGGAAGGCGAGCAATTTGTCGTAGAAGCCATTCACGTTCAAGAGGCCGACGGGTTTTTCATGAAAGCCGAGTTGGGCCCAGGTCATTGCTTCGAATAACTCTTCCAACGTGCCTATGCCGCCTGGCATCGCGATAAAGCCGTTTGCCAGTTCGGCCATCAATGCTTTTCGCTCATGCATGTCTTTCACAACCATCAGCCGCGTCAGCCGGTCATGGCCGACTTCGGTGTCCATCAGCGCTTTGGGTATCACGCCCGTGACTTCGCCTCCGGCGTCCAGCACGGCATCGGCGATGATGCCCATCAGACCCACATGGCCGCCGCCATAGACCAGTGCGAGTCGTTGTTGGGCCATCTCGCGCCCCAGCGCTCGTGCAGCCTCGGCATGGACGGGATCATGTCCCGAGGAGGCGCCGCAGTAGACGCAGACTGAGCGAAATGGAGTGGTCATGACAAAGCGGGTGATGGATCAGGGCCCCGATCATAGCGGAGTGGTGGTGGAATACCCACGGCCTGGCGCTGGCGGTCGCGGGAACCCAAGCCGGACGGTCCGGTGTCTCCCTGGATGCGGAGGGGCGACTGCCTTGGTTGTCATAAAAACAAATGCATGCGGCACACCTTCTAGTGCCGTATAATCCGAGCAATTCCAAACCGTGCGGCCTTCATCGCAACCGATGAGTACAGAACCCAAGCTCTCGTTCAAGCAGCAGCAATTGATTGTGCGTGAGAACGCCATCGTTGATGCGACCAACAATTTGCTGGCGAAGAAGGGCTTCGACCTGATGACCATGGACGAGGTCGCGGCCGAAGTGGGTATTGCCAAGGCCAGCCTCTACAAGCATTTCCCCTCCAAGGAAGCACTTGCGGCTGCGGCAATGATTCGCTTGCTGGAGAACACCTTGGCCTTTGTGCGCGGACTCGCGTCAGATCAGCCCGCTCTCGGACAGCTCAAGAGCGTATTGCAGTGGGCGCTCGAGATACGAATGAAGGGCGGTCTGCCGACCCTGCCGGCTGAGAACACCAGCCTTCGCGATGCGCTGCTGAATAACACGCGTTACATCAGCCGCTTGATGGACCTCAATGAGTTGATGGGCCAGCTGATCGAAAAGGCGAAGTCTGAGGGTTCCATCCGCAAAGACTTGCCGACCGAAGTCGTGCTGTTCACTGTCTATGCGCGTTCCTGCGATCCTACGCTTGACTATCTGCGCATGGGCGAACAGTACACTGATGACCAGGTCATTCACTTCCTCCTGACAACCTGCTTCGACGGGCTGCACTGATCTCCTGCATCACCTGATCCAGCACCCGTGCGTCAAAACCCAGCGCGACGTGCCCAACGCCCTCCACCACGATATTCTTTGCATGGCCTAGCTCGGCCGAGTTTTGCGGCATCACGATATTGTCATGCCGGGACCACAGGCTGACGAGCAGCGATCGTACTGAGCTATCTTCCGACGTCGACAGTGCGGATAGCCAGTGGCGTTCCCCACTGTTCCAGGCGCTGGACGGTAGCATCTGCCGTGCATTGATACCGATGCCATAACCCGCCAGTAAGCTGCCCGCATGTGGCGTGCCCAGCGTGATCACCCGAGCTACCCGCTGAGGACCGTAACGACGCAGCCATGCGCGCGCTGCAAGACCTCCCATGCTGTGGCAAACCACGATGACTGATGATGCGTGGTTCGCCTCAAGCAGGCGGTGCACCGCTTCCTCGATGTGGTCAGCGTAGCTATCGATGCTGCCCAGTACTGGCTCGAGATCGACCGCGCCGTGGCCGATGCGATCTGCCGACAGTCGGCGGTGCAGGCGCTCCCAGAAGCCGCTGTTTGCTCCGTAGCCATGCAGCAGCAGTACCGGAGGACGGAGGTCGCCTTCGAAGTGGTGGTCGTAGGGACGCGCGAACGGAAACAGGCGGAACCAGCAGAGCATGCTGAACCAGAACTCTCTCAGCATCATCAATGCCATCGTGAGCAAGCCAAGCCGTCGACCATCAGCGCAGGGCTGACGCAGCGCGCCCGATAGAAAAAAATTATTGAAGACGATGCTGGCACGAACCAGCATCAGTATCGCCGCCGATGCGGCTAGCGCCAGCGACCAGCTGTCCAGTGTCTGAAATTGCTTAAGCAGAGCGGCGATAAAAACCAGCGTCAGCAGCTGGAAAAGGATCATGATGCGCGTAAGGTGGGCGATCATGTCTGCCGATGCAGTGGTTCAGTCCTTGTCCGTTGCCGCAAGAACGGGTGCTGCGCTGGCGTCAGGTGGTTGCGTGCGTGGCACCAGCGCAATGCGCGTGCGTGCGATCCGGTCGTGCAGGAATTGACGATCCGTATCAAGGCGTGAGCTCAGCGCCCACAGCACCACATTCACCGCCGGCAGCAGCACCAGCATCCAGCCTTGCGCGCCGACCAGCTTGGCCACCGCTAGCCCGGGCAAGAACCACAGCCAGCAGAGCACATACCGGACCACGGCGCGCTTCCAAGACAGCGGCGTACCTTTGCGATCAAGCACCCGCAAGTCCCAGGTTTTCATTGCCAGCGTCTGACCGCCATGGGTCCAGAACCAGCAGAAATACAGCCCCAGCACTACGAATAACCAGTCCTGTAGCGCATCGCGCAGATACAGCGCGTGCCGTTGCTGCAGCAGCGTCGAGAAGAGCCAGGTGGCGATGAACAGCACACCGAACAGCAGCATGGCCTCGTAGACCATGCAGAGCAGGCGGTTCTTTAAAGGCGCGGGTGGCAGTAAATGCGGGTCAGTCTCGGTCACGGTAAAGTCCATCATGGTCCGCGCGATGGCTCGCGACTCCGCATTGTACTGCGGCCCCGTCGTGGGCTCTGGTGCGGGGAAGACTGATATTTTTTTTGCAATCTCGAGACGCTCGCGCGTCTGGTAAAACTATTGATTTCAAAGGCTTTTTCCAAGATTTTCCTTGACCTCGGTGCTGCGACGCAGTAACGTATCGTTCCCCTCGCCACCGCGAGGGGTATTTTTTAGCGTGTGCCGGAAGTACATGATGCTTTTGGTTTGCATGCTCTTTCGATGTGAAAGCAGTTTGCTCTAACCCACGCCACAAGCGTGAGGCATCGATCGCACAAGCACGACAGCAGGCTGAACGAGTCGCGTTGAGCGTCGTTTTGAAATGCGCCGGAGTGTGCATGAAGGATCGACGTGACCGCACAAAAAAGGGATGCCTGTCACGTACTGATGCGAGCGCTGCCGTCAGGAGAGAGCATCCGTTCAATTTCCAATGGACCTTGAAAGGACGTGGCAATGAGTTCCGAAATCACTGGCGCCGATATCGTCGTGCGCTGTCTCGCCGAAGAGGGCGTCGAACATGTGTTCGGCTACCCTGGTGGCGCAGTTCTCTACATTTACGACGCGATTTTCAAGCAGGACAAATTCCAGCACGTGCTGGTCCGCCATGAGCAGGCGGCGATTCATGCGGCAGATGCGTACTCCCGCAGTTCCAACAAGGTCGGTGTTGCGCTGGTGACCTCGGGGCCCGGCGTGACTAATGCAGTCACCGGTCTGGCGACGGCGCACATGGATTCTATTCCGATGGTCGTCATCACCGGACAGGTCCCCACCCACGCCATCGGTCAGGATGCATTCCAGGAATGCGACACCGTCGGTATTACCCGACCCTGCGTCAAGCACAACTTTCTGGTCAAGGACGTGAAAGACCTGGCCTCGGTCATGAAGAAAGCTTTCTATATCGCGCAGACTGGCCGTCCCGGCCCGGTGCTGGTCGACATTCCCAAAGACATCACGATCGCCAAGGCGAGCTTCGACTATCCGAAAGAAGTCGACATGCGCTCTTACAAGCCGGCAGAAAAAGGCCACGCAGGCCAGATTCGCAAGGCGGTACAACTGCTACTGTCGGCCGAGCGTCCGATGATCTACACCGGTGGTGGTGTCATTCTTGCGGATGCCGCGCCCGAAGTGAACCACCTGGTCGACAAGCTCGGCTATCCGTGCACGAACACGCTGATGGGCTTAGGTGGCTATCGTGCGTCGAGCGACAAGTTCGTTGGCATGCTCGGCATGCATGGCACCTATGAAGCCAACATGGCGATGCAGCACTGCGATGTGCTGATCGCGATCGGCGCGCGTTTCGATGATCGCGTGATCGGTAATCCCAAGCATTTCGGCACGGTACCGCGCAAGATCATTCACATCGATATCGATCCTTCGTCGATCTCCAAGCGCGTGAAAGTCGACATTCCCATTGTCGGGAATGTCAGGGATGTACTGACCGAAGTGCTCGCTCAAATCGACGCCTCCGAAACCAAACCGAATGCAAAAGCCATCGATGCTTGGTGGAAGCAGATCGGTGAGTGGCGTGGCCGTGACTGCCTGAAATATCCATCCTCTGACGAGGTCATCAAGCCCCAGGCAGTGGTCGAGAAGCTCTGGGAGATCACCAAGGGCGACGCCTTCATCACCTCGGATGTCGGCCAGCACCAGATGTGGGCTGCGCAGTACTACGGCTTTGACAAGCCACGCCGCTGGATCAATTCCGGTGGCTTGGGCACCATGGGCGTGGGCCTGCCGTATGCAATGGGCGTGCAGATGGCGAACCCGGGTGCTGAAGTCGCCTGCATCACAGGTGAAGCTTCGATTCAAATGTGTATTCAGGAGCTGGCGACCTGCAAGCAGTACCACCTGACGCCAAAGATCATCCTTTTGAACAATCGCTATCTCGGCATGGTGCGGCAGTGGCAGCAGATCGATTACGGGTCGCGCTACTCAGAGTCCTACATGGATTCGCTGCCTGATTTCGACAAGCTGGTCGAATCCTTCGGACACGTCGGCATGACGATCACCAAACCCGGTGATGTTGATGGTTCCATGCGTGATGCTTTCGCGATGAAAGACAAGCTGGTCTTCATGAATTTCGTCACCGACCGCGATGAAAACGTCTGGCCAATGGTCAAGGCGGGCAAGGGCTTGACCGAAATGCTGCTTGGCTCGGAGGACCTGTAATGCGACATATTATTTCTGCATTGCTGGAGAACGAAGCGGGTGCGTTGTCCCGCGTGGTCGGCCTATTCTCGGCCCGTGGCTACAACATCGAGACACTGACCGTCGCGCCGACCGAAGACCCGACACTGTCACGGATGACCATAGCCACCAGCGGCTCCGACGATGTGATCGAGCAGATCACCAAGCATCTGAACCGACTGATCGAAGTCGTCAAGGTCGTTGATCTGACCGAGGGCGCGCATATCGAGCGCGAGCTGATGCTGATTAAGGTGCGCGCGGTCGGCAAGGAGCGCGAAGAGATGAAGCGCACCACTGACATATTCCGTGGCCGCATCATCGATGTCACTGAGAAGACCTACACCATCGAGCTGACCGGCAACAAATCCAAACTCGATGCGTTTATCGACGCCATAGAGCGTACCGCCATTCTCGAGACTGTTCGCACGGGCGGCTCTGGTATCGGCAGGGGTGAGCGCATCCTGAAGGTCTGAGGTCAAGCTCACCGATAACGAATAACCTACCTCTCTGTTTCTACATAATCTACATAACAGGATAATCATGAAAGTTTTCTACGACAAAGACTGCGACCTCTCCCTGATCAAGGGTAAGACTATCGCCATCATTGGTTACGGATCCCAAGGTCATGCACATGCACAGAATCTGTCCGAGTCCGGCTGCAAAGTGACCGTCGGCCTGCGCAAAGGCGGTACTTCCTGGGCCAAGGTAGAGAAAGCCGGCCTGAAGGTCGCTGAGGTAAATGATGCCGTGAAGGGCGCTGACGTCATCATGATCCTGCTACCCGACGAGAACATCGCGCAGGTGTACAAAGAGAATGTCGAGCCGCACGCAAAACAGGGCGCAGTACTCGCATTCGCGCACGGTTTCAACGTGCACTACGGCCAGGTCGTGCCGCGCGCCGACCTCGACGTGATCATGGTCGCGCCGAAAGCGCCCGGCCATACCGTGCGTTCGACCTACACCCAGGGCGGCGGCGTGCCTCACCTGGTGGCTGTGTATCAGGACAAATCCGGTCATGCCCGTGATATCGCGCTGTCGTATGCCATGGCCAACGGCGGCGGCCGCGCCGGCATCATCGAAACCAACTTCCGGGAAGAGACCGAGACCGATCTGTTTGGCGAGCAGGTCGTGCTGTGCGGCGGTACTGTCGAGCTGATCAAGGCAGGCTACGAGACGCTGGTCGAGGCAGGTTACGCGCCCGAGATGGCTTACTTCGAGTGCTTGCACGAACTCAAGCTGATCGTCGACCTGATCTACGAAGGCGGCATCGCCAACATGAACTATTCGATCTCGAACAACGCCGAATATGGCGAATATGTTACCGGCCCGCGTATCATCACTGAAGAATCCAAGAAGGCAATGCGTGAGTGCCTGAAAGACATTCAGACTGGAGAATATGCCAAGAGCTTTATTCTCGAGAACAAGGCGAATGCACCGACCCTGATGTCGCGTCGTCGATTGAATGCCGAGCATTCAATCGAAATCGTGGGTGCCAAGCTGCGTGCGATGATGCCGTGGATCGCAAAAAACAAACTGGTGGATCAGTCGAAGAACTAAGCCACTGCAAAGTTCAACCGGCATCATGCGGCGCGCGCGACAATGCGCGCACCGCGCTCGCCAGAAAACGCGTATCCAGCCAGCATTCCTTTGGTAAAAAATCCCTGTCACCAAAGATCGATCTTGAGAGAGAGGGTGGGCGATCCGACCATCTGGGGATCGATGATGCCTCGCTTGAGCTGTTCAGGATCGAGTTCTATCGTCACTACGCCCTTTGCCGAGTGATCCGTAGCACTTGCGGGTGTGTTTCTCGATAACTGCGGATTAATACTTACAAATCCCTGATTGCTGTCGCTATCCATGATGCCAATATGTTTCATGTAATTGGTGTACGTCACGCGAATCTTTCCGTCATCAGTATGCTGCAGATCTATCCAGAAGTCTGAGCCGGCGCTGGGAATTTTATCCTCTCCGTCGGTGCTCACGATAGAAAAAAAATCCCGACCACTCCCAAGCGCAGTGGTCATCGCACTGACGATGCCGTTGCCACCGGCTTGGAACAATACGTGGCTCAGTGTTTTCCTTACCTCTGTATCAGGAGCAAACTTCTCTAACTCAGACCGGGCTCGCGCCGAATCGGTGACTACGATGGTACCTTCCTCGCCTCCGCCAAAATTAAATTTTTCACGTCCTACATCACGGAGAAACAAGTCCGATAGTCCGGTAGTTTCATCAACAGTATGTTTCGCAAAGCTATCATTTAGAAAATTCATGAGATCATTCCCGAATTTTTCGGTCGCCTGCAATTCGCGTGAGCCATCGGGCATGGTTTTCCATGTGTGCTCATCGTTCCAGCCGGCGGGCAAGAGTCGCGCCAGCCTTTCGTATTTATTGCCATCCATTGACAATGTAATTTGCTGTAACGCTTCATCTCGATTTGCAGGAAGCTCGCCTTGTATTTCTCCAGCTTGCTGTGAGATTGCTTTGGCATCTTTAAATGATTTTTTATTTTCTACCATCAGCTTTGCTATTTCCGTCCACTGAGCGCCAGAGAATGATTTCATTCCATCGCTATTTTTTAGCTTGGCTGCCTGCTTTACGATCGCATATGCAGTTCTGAAGCTCACCTGATACGTCAGCATCAGCGCGACCTCAGTTCGTGCATCCTTGATTTGTATGGGTTTGTCGTTGATGGTGTGGCGTTCAACGCTTGTTTTTATCTCTTTCGCTTTTGATAGTGTCAAATTGTGATGAACTCTCAGAAACGCCAGGGGAAGCAGGTCTTTTTCAGGGAATTGTTTTGTATTCTTCATCTGGCCCGCAAGTTTCAGGATTTTCAGTGATTCATCAATAGTGGTTCCGTAGCTGATCATCAGATGACGCAGGTTTCCTGCCAGGCCTTTCGAATCATTTTTATCTATACCCATTTCTTTGTGCAAATAATCAGTCAAGCCCTTTTCTAACAGGGCGTCAAAAGGTTGGCTGCCGCTACTGTGCGGCCGTAGATACGGGAGGATTTTGCTGTTTTCCGGATTCTCAAGGAAAGCGATGCTTTCTATTGATTTAGCCAGTTGCTCGTTTTTGAGTTTTAGAGCATCTAATCCCCTTGCAAGCGCACTGTGGGCTGAGGTGAAGGTCTGTGTCGTTTTTGATTTCTTTATGTCGGATAACAGCCGTCCCAAATCATTTTTATCTTGAGAACTCAGTGTTTTTCCAGTGATGTGGCTTATTTCGTTTTCAAATTTTCTTACCAATGCATCATGAGCCATTTGGCTCCAATCGGTCTTGACCTGAGAGTTGCCTGGCCTATCGCTGAATGAACGACCGATCCGCTCGAACAGCATCGTGGCTTCACTTGCGACAATGATATCGTCCGTATCGGTGACGCGGATTGAGTCAGGGTTGTTTTGCGCCGACAGGTAGACCTCTAGCGATCTCATGGCCGAATAAGTAATGTTATTCGCACTCATGAACTATCCCTCCCTATTAGTATTTCCACGTGCTCGATTGGCATGGCGTGCCAGCGCAGGGCTCGCGGGATGATGAGGCCGGTTACTGCTGGCCGGTTGGCAGCCTAGGTTTTGTTGCAGACGCCCATGCCTTCTCCCGAACTCATCCGAGTTTCAATTTATTAACGATTTGGTCTATCTGCGCTTGACTCTGTTCCTGCGGAGGCGCAGTGACTTTGCGTAGGGCCTGCACCATCCTCCTCGATGCCAAACAGCCGCACCTCGTCTTGCGCGAGTACAACCCTTCCGTTTTCGGAATTGACCCTACCCCACGAAATAGTCCCGATGTAAATTAGAATTTTCTGGCCAATATTTCACGATATGAAACGAGGTCAGGGATGAAGAGAAGCAAATTCACGGAGCAGCAAATCGCCTTCGCGTTGAAACAGGCGGAGCTAGGCACAACGGTTGACGAGGTCTGCCGCAAGCTCGGCATCAGCGATGCGACCTTCTACAACTGGAAGAAGAAATACGGCGGATTAGGCCCCTCCGAGCTGCGCCGGTTGCGCCAGCTCGAAGAAGAGAACACGAAGCTCAAGAAGCTCGTCGCGGATCTGTCGCTGGATAAAATCATGCTGCAGGATGTCCTCTCAAAAAAGCTCTGAAGCCTTCTCGCCGACGCCTGTTAATCGATGAATTACGTGATCGATACCGAGCGAGCCTGACGCAGACCTGCGCCTTATTTAAGATGTCGCGCTCACTGTATCGGTATCAATCGGTCAGGCAAGAAGCATCCGCCTTGGTCATGCGGATCAAAGAGATCGCCAACACGCGAGTACATTACGGCTATCGCCGCGTGCACGTGATGTTGAGGCGAGAAGGCTGGCAAGATAACGTCAAACGCGTCTATCGCCTCTATCAGGAACAAGGACTGTCCTTGCGATTGAAACGGCCGAAGCGAAACAAGTCTGCGCGCTTGCGGCAGCCTAAGCATGTAGTGACTTCGATGAACCAAATCTGGAGCATGGATTTTGTGGCTGATGCACTGTTTGATGGTCGTAAGTTACGAGCTTTAACGGTGGTCGATAATTACACGCGTGAGAGTCTGGCCATTGACGTCGGGCAGAGTCTAAAAGGTGAGGATGTCGTGGCAACATTAAATCGGATTGCAGCAACGCGAGGATTGCCGGCGACGATCAAAGTCGATAATGGCAGTGAATTTATTTCGAAGGTGATGGACAGATGGGCCTATGAACGTGGTGTCGAATTAGATTTCAGTCGGCCGGGGAAACCAACAGATAACGCGAAGATCGAAAGCTTCAACGGGCGACTCAGGCAAGAGTGCTTAAACCTGCATTGGTTTTTATCGCTCGACGACGCCAAAGCGAAAATCGAAGCGTGGCGACAATACTATAATGAGACGCGTCCCCACTCTGCATTGCAGTGGGAGAGCCCGGCGCATTTCGCGCGCCAGGCCTTGCAAAAGGCCTCTTCGGAGGCAAAACCGAAGTCAGAAATTTCTACTGAAGACCGGGACTAATTTGGGTACAGGGTCAGTTGCATCCAATTCAGCCTCATCAAGAATAAGATCGTACTCGATGGTCGCCTCTTCTGCCTTGCAATACTGTTTTCCGGCTTTCAGGTCAGCGTCGCTTATATTCCCCATGTAATCATATTTGACGGTAAAAGCGTCTTGCCTCGCCTTTGCTCCGCGGCCAGCATTTTCAATCAGGGGAATATCGAAAGGCTCTGTGGTGGAGCGGTATCCCGTAGGTTCTTCGTTTTCCAGAAATTCGCGGTCGAATTTCAGGGTTGTCGCGTTCTTCATCAGCGTGTTGTGAACCAAAATTCCCTTTGAATCCGGTGTATCTGACTTCAATAATCGGTAGATATAAGATGTCGTTCCAGTCTCGCCAGCGGCTGAGTGCATCATTCCAGGGATGCTTCGGGATCGGCCCGTGGATCTCGTCAGATCAGCAAATAGTGTCTGGGAAATGAAGGCGCTGCATGCTGAGGCGGCCGTCTCTCCACCAGCAAAAGAAATTAATTCGTCCAGCCATTGTCCGAGGATTTTGAATGGGAAGCCGGGTTTTGGCGCTCCCTTTTCTTGTTCTAGCGACGTGAAAGCCTGGACGGGTATGTTGTTATTCTTTAGCTCATACGCAGCTCTGTGAGCATCGAATCCAAATTGAGGATCCATTTTAGAAAATTTCGGAGCGGCTTGTAATGTCGCACTAGAGTGTTCATTTTTTCGCTCGTTGGTATCGTTAATCCTATTTGTGAGTTGCTTCAACTCCTGCTTTCCGAGCGACCGTTTTAATCTCAAATGTGCGCCCTGATGGATACTCTCAATCTTCATTCCGCTCGGAAGTTTCGACTGTATGAACTTCCGGTTGCTCAGCCTAAGGCGGATGGTTTCGTGTATCTTTTCGTCTGAGAGTCCTCGTTTTTTTAGTTGCAAACAACAAATTCCTGCACTTAACTTCATTTGATCTGAAGTTTTTCCTAATTCCGGTATTGTCCCGATCAGAGAATTCGAAATTTCGCGCAAATTGTTCAAGCTGTTTGCTTGTTCTTTGTAAAGTTCGTTGATCTCAATAGCGTAATCCAGTGCATCATCCGGCTTTAAATGATGTTCACTGATCAGCTTTCCAGAACAAAGAAGAATCTCTTTTGCGTTACTTAACGAGATATTTTTGGATTTGGAGAGCTTGTAGGCATTGTTGGAGAGTTGTAATGCTGACTTCTCTTCCAGCTTCAACTCTTCCCTCCATTGCTTTGCAGTACTTATTACCTCAAGTGCCTCGTCCACGTTAGCTTTGGATCCCGGTGAGGTTTTTTGATTGATGACAGACCACACAGAACGGAGATCTTCGCCTTGCATCTTGTTGCCGATTTTTTTTATATCTGCTAATGCTTCTTTCACTTCTGGTTTAAGTGTTGAGGAATTTTTGGTATTGTCAGAAATGGTCGGGTCTTCGATCAGCTCAGTGGCGAGCGTTTTTGAGTCAAAGCTTTGTCTTACCTGTTGACTCATTCCAAGCGCCGCGAATTCTCTTTCCAGCTTTTCGCTGACGACCCGCTCCGCTTCTTCGATCCGTTTTTCTCGGGCAGCAGGATCTATCCGATTCATCAGCTTTGCGACCATCAACGGCAGACCGCTCATGACTCTGACGTTATTCGACCAAGAGACCGTCAGTTCGACGTTGTTGCTGGATTTGGCGTTTTTAATGATCTCCGCTGCCTGGAGCGAAGTTTGCCGGGATATTTGCCCCATAAAGAGCACCCTTTTCAAAAATCTGCCCAATGTTCTGCCTCGTTGCCGTAACAGTGTTAACTTATTAATTATTTTGTCAGTTCCAAGCTCTGACCTCTCCTGCCGGAGACACGCGCTGCTGAATGGTGGATGCACCATCTCCCCGACGCTAAACAGCCGCACCTCGTCTTGCGCGAGTACAATCCTTCCGTTTTCGGAATCTGGAGCTGTCTTGAACCACTATCCCCACCCCCTCATCGCCCGCGAGGGCTGGCCTTTCCTCGGCATCGCCGTTGCGGCGGCCCTGATCGCCACCCAGCTGCTGGGTGGCTGGTCCTGGCCGTTCTGGGTGATCGCTGTTTTCGTGCTTCAATTCTTCCGCGACCCGCCCCGGACCATTCCTCAGGACCCGAATGCGGTTCTATCGCCGGCCGATGGCCGGATCGTTGTTGTGGAGAAGGCGCATGACCCGTACGCGAATCGCGAAGCGCTGAAGATCAGCGTGTTCATGAACGTGTTCAACGTGCACTCGAACCGTTCACCAGTAGATGGCAGGATCGAGAAGGTCGAGTACTTTGCCGGCAAATTCGTGAACGCCGATCTGGACAAAGCCTCGACCGAAAACGAGCGCAATGCGGTCGTGATGACAGCGGCGAACGGTCAGACCATCACCTTTGTTCAGGTGGCGGGCCTCATCGCTCGCCGGATACTTTGCTATGTGAATGCGGGAGACGCTCTTGCGCGCGGTCAGCGCTACGGCTTCATACGCTTCGGTTCCCGCGTCGATGTTTATTTGCCGCTGACGGCACGGCCAAGGGTGACGGTGGGCGAGAAAGTATCAGCCACCGAGACTATTCTTGCCGAGTTCTGATTCTGGCCACGGGTCGGGTCGGTTACCATAGGCGTCATGGCACTTTTCAATCATCGTAAAAACAAGGCCAAGGCCTCGCAAGCCAAGGGACTGCGCTCGAACAAGTTTGCGTTCCGGCGATCGGTAGACGCTAGCGACGATGCTGCCGAAGGGGTGGCACCGCGCAGCCGCGGAATCTATTTACTGCCGAACGCGTTTACGACTGCGGCTTTGTTCTGCGGCTTTTACGCGATCGTGATGGCCATGAATGGCCAGTTCTCGAATGCGGCGGTGGCCATCTTTGCGGCCATGGTGCTCGACGCCACCGATGGTCGGGTCGCGCGACTGACGAATACGCAGAGCGAGTTCGGTGCGCAATATGACAGCTTGTCGGACATGGTGTCGTTTGGCGCAGCGCCCTCACTGATTGTCTACGAATGGTCACTGCGCGGCATGGGCAAGCTTGGCTGGCTGGCGGCGTTTGTTTACTGCGCCGGTGCGGCGCTTCGGCTGGCGCGATTCAATACCAATATTGCGGTGGTCGACAAGCGCTTCTTTCAGGGACTGCCCAGCCCGGCGGCTGCGGCACTGGTGGCGGGCTTCATCTGGCTCGTGGATGATCTGCGCATTGCCGGAGCAGACTTCAATTGGCTGTCGTGGACAATTACTGTCTACGCCGGGTTGACCATGGTCACCAATGTGCCGTTCTACAGCTTCAAGGATGTCAACTTCAAGAAGTCGGTACCTTTTATCGCGATCTTCGTGATCGTGCTGATTTTTGTCGCGGTCTCCAGCGACCCGCCCAAGGTTCTGTTCGGCTTGTTCGTGATTTATGGGCTGTCCGGCTACGGGGTGTTCTTCTGGCAGTGGTTCAAGGGGCGGCCGGTGTCCATCGTTCAGACCAGCGACGAGCCGCTGGAGAAATAATCACTGCTGCCGCTCGGGCTGGTGCTCTCACTCTCGAAACAGATACTAGACGAGCTGAGCGCGCGCTCGAGTCGTCCGGGCGACGCCTATGAGCCCGATAGATTCCGCCGAGTTGCGCTTTTCGCCAAATCCCCTTATTCTTTGCCTCATGTCAAGCGCACACAACAATACCGCTTACCTCCACGCCAGCAGCCCGACCGGTCTGCTGCTGTACCTACTGCGCTGACCGCGCAGACATCCCATTCCCCACAATTTGTGTTTTTCCCCTCTCAGGCAAGAATGGCCCGGGCAGGTGAAAATATATCCTTATCAGGCATTAACCTCAGGAGCCCCAGATGGCCGACTCAAACAAGCTGATTATTTTCGACACCACATTGCGCGATGGCGAGCAGTCGCCCGGCGCGTCGATGACCAAGGATGAAAAAATCCGCATCGCGCGTCAGCTGGAGCGGCTCAAGGTCGATGTGATCGAGGCCGGCTTCGCGGCGTCGTCGCCGGGAGATTTCGAGGCGATCAAGGCCATCGCTGGTATCGTGAAAGATTCCGTCGTTTGTTCGCTCTCGCGCGCCAACGACAAGGACATTGCCCGGGCGGCCGAGGCGTTGGCGGTGGCACCGCGCAAGCGGATTCACACGTTCATCGCGACTTCGCCGCTCCACATGGAGAAAAAGCTCCGTATGTCCCCAGATCAGGTGTTCGAGCAGGCCAAGCTGGCGGTGCGCTATGCGCGGCAGTTCACCGATGATGTCGAATTCAGCCCTGAGGATGGCAGCCGCTCGGACGTGGATTTCCTGTGCCGCGTACTGGAGGCGGTGATCAAAGAGGGCGCGACCACCATCAACCTCGCCGATACCGTCGGGTATGGCGTGCCTGAGTTGTACGGCCATCTGCTGCGGACACTGCGTGAGCGCATCCCCAATTCCGACAAGGCGATCTGGTCGGTGCACTGCCACAACGACTTGGGGATGGCGGTCGCCAACTCGTTGGCCGGCGTGATGATCGGCGGCGCGCGACAGATCGAGTGCACGATCAACGGTCTGGGCGAGCGCGCAGGCAACACAGCGCTGGAAGAAATCGTGATGGCCTTGCGAACGCGCAAGGATCATTTCAAGCTGGAGGTGGGCATCGACACCGCGCAGATCGTCCCGACCTCGAAGCTGGTGTCGCAGATTACGGGTTTTGCGGTGCAACCGAACAAGGCTGTGGTGGGCGCCAATGCGTTCGCGCATGCATCGGGCATTCATCAGGATGGCATCCTCAAGGCGCGCGACACCTACGAGATCATGCGTGCAGAAGACGTGGGCTGGACAGCCAACAAGATTGTGCTGGGCAAGCTCTCAGGCCGCAACGCATTCAAGCAGCGACTTGAGGAGTTAGGTATCGCGCTTGATTCCGAGGCCGAGGTGAATGCCGCATTTGCACGTTTCAAGGAGTTGGCAGATCGAAAGTCTGAGATTTTCGATGAGGACATCATGGCACTGGTGTCGGATGAGCAGCAGTCGCACGAGCGAGAGCATTACAGTTTCGTCTCACTGTCACAGCAATCCGAAACGGGCGAGAAACCTGCGGCAAAAATCACCTTCTCGGTCGAGGGAAAGGAAGTGACTTGCGAAGGGCAGGGCAATGGCCCGGTTGACGCGATCGTGAATGCCATCGAGACTGATGTGAAAAGTGGTGCTGAGTTATTGCTGTTTTCGGTGAATGCGATTACCACGGGTACCCAGTCGCAGGGCGAGGTCACGATGCGCCTTTCGCGCAACGGACGCATCGTCAATGGTGTGGGAGCGGATCTGGATATTGTGGTGGCATCCGCCAAGGCTTATTTGTCAGCGCTGAACAAGCTGTATTCGAAGACGGAGAAATTGAATCCGCAGCTGTAATACTGCGTGGTGCATTACAAGCGCTCTCGAGAAAGCACACTTTGGCGTTGGCATCCCGGCGCAGGCCGGGATCCATCGTGGTGTATCAACGGTATGGAACTGAGAGCGCACTCGTAGTTTGTCATCCCGGCGCGGGCCGGGATCCCGTGTCTTTCAAGTTGGGCTCGTCAGCCGTATCGGCCTGTTATTGAATCGTCAGCAGCCGGCTCGGCACCGCCTGCTTTTTCGGCAGCACCAGGCTGAGCACGCCATTTTCTAGCTTCGCCACGGCGTTGGCATCGTCGACTTCACCGGGTAATTCGAGGCTGCGCGCGTATTTGCGCACAATGCGCTCAGCGTGCACGACCGCCTCACCCTCTTTGCGATCGGTTTCGCGCTTCACTTCGGCCTCGATGGTGACACGCTGGCCGTCGACGCTGACCTTTAGACCACTCTTGGCGACGCCGGGCAGGTCAGCTTCGATCAGATAGACTTTGTCAGTCTCGGTGAGGTCGAGCCGAGGGCTGAAAACGCTCGTGTCGCGTCCGCCCTCCGTGGCGGGAGCCAGAAAATCATCGAGCATGGTGTCGAGCAGATTGCCAAAAACAGTGGTCCGTAAGCTACCGGGCAAGGGATAGCCAGCACGATTACGCAGAATCAGATTCATGATGTCCTCCTGGGGTGGTTGACTGGGCCGCCTCAGTCGGCCGCCCGACGCCCTTCAGATAGGGTGGTCAATGAGGATTTCAAGAGTCGTCCGATATCCGCTGCGCGGGACGAAAAAATTATATTTATTGCAATTCTTCGAGTCTTTGGGGCTCGCTCGGGGCGCTACCTGACCCCCCAATGTGCTCGGACTTGGGCGAGCGGGCGGTTTCGGCTATAATCGCCTATTGGCTTTTTGTGGCCAATTTTTTAATAGTTGTCACGGCATTCGGGGTTGCGACTCTGGCTGCCGCATGTGAAAGGTAAGTAATCATGGCAGTCACGAAAGATGGCAAGGCCGCGGTCATTGCGGCAAACGCACGTGCTCAGAACGACACCGGCTCTCCTGAAGTGCAGGTAGCGCTGCTGACCGCGCGTATCAACGAACTCAATGGTCATTTCAAGGCCCACGCAAAGGATCATCATTCCCGTCGTGGCCTGATCATGATGGTCAACCGTCGCAAGAGTCTTCTGGCATATCTGAAGCGCAAGGACGCTGACCGTTATCGTGCACTGATCGAGAAACTGGGTCTGCGCAAATAAATATTGCTACCCGGTTTTTAATTCGGATGCCTGTATCAGAAACCTGATGCGGGCATTTCGTCTTTTTGAAGTAATGCGAATGTGTCGTATCCCGTCGCATGGTTAAGTTGTGGGGACGTCGCAATGCGTCCCGAAAAGGCGGCAATGTGGCTCCGCCTGTGGTGAGGTGAACGACAGCGCCTGAAAATCTGTCGGCAAAAACAGAAAGGAAATACCCGATGTTTAATAAAGTTACCAAGACCTTTCAGTATGGCCAGCACAAGGTCACGCTGGAAACCGGAGAAATCGCACGTCAGGCGTCTGGCGCTGTGGTGGTCTCTGTCGAGGATACCGTCATTCTCGCTACTGTTGTCGCCCGCAAGGAAGCCAAACCGGGCCAGGATTTTTTTCCGCTGACTGTTGATTACGTAGAAAAAACTTATGCTGCTGGCCGTATTCCCGGCGGTTTCTTCAAGCGAGAAGGCCGTCCCTCTGAAAAAGAGACGCTGACCTCTCGCCTGATCGATCGCCCGATTCGCCCGCTGTTCCCCGATGGCTATCTGAATGAAGTGCAGGTGATCATTCATGTGCTATCGGTTAATCCCGACATCGACCCCGACATTCCCTCGATGATCGGCGCATCGGCTGCGCTCTGCGTGGCGGGTATTCCGTTTAATGGCCCGATCGGCGCAGCGCGTGTTGGCTATATCAACGGCCAGTATGTACTGAACCCGAACGTGTCTCAGATGAAGGGTTCGGCAATGGACCTGGTGGTTGCCGGTACCGAATCTGCTGTGCTGATGGTTGAATCCGAGGCACTGGAGCTGCCAGAAGATGTGATGCTGGGCGCGGTGGTCTACGGGCATGAGCAGATGAGAGTGGTGATCGATGCCATCCACGATCTCGTGCGCGATGGCGGCAAGCCTGAGGTCCATTGGACAGCTGCCGCAAAGAACGAAGCGTTGATTGCGCGCGTGACTCAGCTGGCTGAAGGCAAGCTGCGCGAAGCCTTCGCCACCAAGGAAAAGCAGGCGCGTACCGACAAGCTGCGCTCAGTATCCTCCGAGGTCGCAGCGGCGCTAGAGGCCGAAGCGGCGGCGGCCGGTACGCCGGCGCCGGATTCTGCCGAGCTCGGCGATATTCTGTTCAACCTTGAGTCGAAGATTGTGCGTTCGCAGATCCTCGACGGCGAGCCGCGTATCGATGGCCGCGACACGCGCACCGTGCGTCCTATTACCATCCGTACCAGCGTGCTGCCGCGCACTCATGGTTCTGCGCTGTTCACCCGGGGCGAAACACAGGCACTGGTCGTGGCCACGCTGGGCACCGCGCGTGACGAGCAGAAGATCGATGCGCTCACCGGCGAGTACAGCGATCGTTTCATGCTCCACTACAACATGCCTCCGTTTGCAACCGGTGAAACCGGTCGTGTCGGCTCGCCCAAGCGTCGCGAGATCGGTCATGGCCGCTTGGCCAAGCGCGCGCTGGTCGCGGCACTGCCGGCAGCAGACGAGTTCAGTTACTCACTGCGTCTGGTGTCCGAGATTACCGAATCGAATGGTTCCTCATCGATGGCCTCGGTCTGCGGCGGCAGCCTTGCGCTGATGGATGCCGGCGTGCCGATAAAGGCGCACGTGGCGGGTATCGCGATGGGCCTGATCAAGGAGGGCAACAAGTTTGCCGTGCTGTCCGACATTCTCGGTGACGAAGATCATCTTGGCGACATGGATTTCAAGGTGGCGGGGACTGCCACCGGCATCACTGCGCTGCAGATGGACATCAAGATCCAGGGCATCACCAAAGAGATCATGCAGGCGGCGCTGGCGCAGGCCAAGGAAGGCCGCATGCATATCCTCGGCAAGATGCAGGAAGCCATGCCACAGGGCCGCACTGAGCTGTCCGACTTTGCGCCACGCCTGATCACCATCCGCATCAACCCGGAAAAGATCCGCGACGTGATCGGCAAGGGCGGAGCAGTGATCCGTGCGCTGACCGAAGAGACGGGTACCCAGATCGATATCACTGATGAAGGCATCGTGACCATTGCATCGGTCGATGCAGCCGCCGGTCAGGAAGCCAAGCGCCGCATAGAAGAGCTGACGGCTTCGGTCGAAGTCGGCAAGATCTACGAAGGCACTGTGCTCAAGTTGCTCGACTTCGGCGCGATCGTTCAGGTCATGCCGGGCAAGGACGGCCTGCTGCACATCAGCCAGATCGCCAACGAGCGCGTGAATGCGGTGGCTGATTACCTCAAAGAAGGTCAGCAGGTTCGCGTGAAAGTACTCGAGACGGACGATCGTGGCCGACTGAAGCTATCGATGAAGGCTGCCGCAGCAGAAGACTCTGGTGAGGCAGCAGCTCAGCAGTAAGCTGTCTGTGTTCGTGCGCGCTGCGCGGTCGTGACCGCAGCAACCGTCACCAGCCCCGCGAACCGCGGGGCTGGCTTCTTCAGTGGCAGCGACA
>JBEDGK010000163.1:0-4556 GCA_041174665.1 Pseudomonadota bacterium | reverse complement strand
TAACCAAACAAAACCAAAGACAGGCAAGTATGAGCAACAGTTCTGAGGACGATATTCGCTTTGGGATGGATATGCAGCGTTTCAAGGCGCTGGGCATTATCGATCCGCGATCCAAACAGGCTATTGAAGCTTTCGATCACCATGAATTCTCCAGCGCGGAGAGGTTGTTCTTCAAGCTGTGGGGCAGTGATTTGAATTCCGGCGTGTTTCAGCCGGGGCAGAAAATCGCGGAGCGCGGCGAGCATGCGGTGTTTGCGCATGTGGTCATCTCCGGCAATGTCGAAACGGTCGATGCGCAGGGCAAGAAGCTGCGGTTCGGCCCGGGCAGTGTCTTCGGCATGGCAGAGGGTCTGGCCGATGTGGTCTACAGCTGGGATGCGATGGCCAAGACCGTGGTCAGCACCAAATTTATTCCCCTGGATCGTGCGCTGCGCGAGGTGCGCCGCCTCAACCCTGGCTTGAAGGGCATTTGCCGCTTCACGACCATGCGCATACTCGAGTTGAAGGCGCCCCCGGCGACGCTGTCATGAGCGGATTCAAGCCCGTTAACTACGCCGATGGCCAGGTGTTGTTCGAGCCCGGCGATCCTGCGCATAGTTTTTATGTGATTCAGAGTGGTCAGGTGGCGATTGTCGAGCGCAAGACCCAGCGACAACTGGCCCTGCTGTCAGCGGGTGAATCTTTTGGCGAACAGTCACTGCTCGCGGGCGGCGTGCGCAGCGCAGCGGCGCATGCCGTGGGGGCGACCGTGTGTCTTGAGATCACCGCGCAGGGTTTGCGAGACCTGCTGTCGAAAGAAGCCGGTATTGCCACGCAAGTGCTGGAGGCTTTGCTGCTCCAGCTTTACATGCGCAACGAAATCAAGCGCTGAAACTCAGCACCTCGCCGGATACCGGCAGCCGAAGATCTTTGCCCGGAAGGCCGGCCCGCAGCTCGGTCGCGATCTGCTCCTCCCCACCGGGTTTGCGATGAATGACTACTGCCGCAACCCCTTCGGGCAGCGCCGCCAGTCGCGGCACGAGCGCGCTGGTGTCAAGATGCATCGACAATGAGGCCATCTCTTTCATCAATGCAGGATAAGAGCATTCGACGATCACGGCCTTGAGCGCCGGGTCATCATGGGCCATCTGCCAGAATTCCGGGCAATCCGCCGTATCCCCTGAAAACGCCAGCGCCACACCGTCGCGCTCCACCCTGAAACCGCATGCTGGAATGCCATGACGCGCGGGCAGCGGGGTGAATCGCATGCCGCTGAGCGTGATGGGGCCGGGTAGCGGATTGAGTTTGAGGAAGGCTTGCTCGGGCGTGGGGATACGGGTGAAGTCGGGCCAGATCTGCTCATTGAAGACATGATCCGAGAGAATGCTTATCACCTCGGGCAGCGCCCATACCTGCACTGGGGTTTGTCTGTGGGCGCAGACAGAATCGATCATCAGTGGCAGACAGGCGATGTGATCAAGGTGCGCATGCGTGAGCACCACGTGATCAATGCGCAGCATCTCGTCGATGGGCAGGTTGCCCAGTCCAGTGCCGGCGTCGATGAGTACGGAGTCGCCCAGCAGGTAGCAGGTGGACTGGCGAGCCGCGCCGCCAATGCCGCCATGGCATCCAAGCAGTCGTATCGATATCACGCAGTGTCTCCCGATAGGGTGTCTGATAGGGGTCAGAATTCCTTCGGATGATATCTCAGCCCGTCGGGCGCTCTCTTTTCCGGTGTTTCAGCGCCGCGGATCCTGCCGTCGAGCCTGCATTTTTTACATATAACTTCTCAAAATATCTCCCTCAGATGACGGCTTGATGACAAGTCGTGGCGAATGGTGTTGTGTTTCGCCCAAGACGATAAACATCCGAAAAAATGTTGTGGTTTGTCATACATCTGAAAAATTTGAAACGAATAATCGCGGCCAGCAATCAAGAAACCAGGCGCAACGAGCGTTACTTCTCGCAGCTCTTGATCTTATTCGTCACACTGTCAACGGAGAAAAACTAATGACTTACCCGAAAATTATCGCAGCTAAACGTATTGCAGTCGCTGTCGCTGCTGTGTGTGCTTCCCTGTCGACGCCTGCCTTTGCGGCTGCTGATGATCTGAAGTCGCTGATGGATCTGCTACTGAAGAAAGGTGTGATCAGCCAAGCGGAATACAACGAACATATCAAAGCCGCAGCAGATGCCGCTGAAAACCGCGAGTTCAAAGAGAAGCGTATCGATGCTGACGTCGCCAAAGCGAATGCCTATCTGCTCAAGAATGCAGATGCGGGTCAGGTCATGAAGAACGGTATCGGCATTCAGTCGGCGGATGGTCGCAATTCCATTCAGCTGATGGGCCGTCTGCACATGGATTATCGTGGTTACAGCGACGGTGGCGTGGCAGCAGCTTCGGATCCGTTCACTGATCAGCTCGATGTCCGTCGTGCGCGTCTGGGTGTTACTGGACAAATCGACAAGGATTGGAAGTATCAGATCCAGGGTACCTATGGCATGACCAGCAACGGCATGAGTGAAAGTACCACCATTGTTGACGTCGCGTACCTGGATTACGCAGCGAATCCGGCCGCGATGGTACGGATGGGCAAATTCAAGATGCCATTCAGCCTCGAGCAGCTGACCAGCTCCAATAACATTGATTTCATGGAGCGCAGCTTCGCCAGCCAGAATGAAGGCGAATACGTGCCCGCGAAAGAGACGGGTGTGATGCTTCATGGTAGCCCGCAAGATGGTACGAGCTATGGCCTGGCGCTGTCTCGCGGCCGTGGTAACAAGAATTCGCAGTACGATGGCAGCGACGTTATCGGCCGCTACACGGCCAACGTTGCCAAGCTGATGGGTCGTACTGACATCGTGACGCACCTCGGTGCAGGTTACAGCTCAGGCACGGTAGCATCGGGAACCTCCTACGGCAGCGCACGTGATGAAACCCGCGGTGTGAATGGTTTTTTCAGCGGCACTGAAACCGTCCGCGCAGGCTCCAGCCGGACCCGCTCCAACCTCGAATACGCGCTGGCCTATGGACCTTACAAGGTGCAGGGCGAGTATTTCGTCATCAACTACAGTGACACCTCGGCGGGTTCGAATGCGGTAAAACTCAACTACAACGAAGTCCTGTGGAATATCACAGGCGAGTCGCATAATTACAGCAACAGTGCCGGTACCTTTGGCTGGGTCAAGCCAGCGAAAAAATTCAGCCTGGCGGATGGCGGTCTGGGTGCCTGGCAGGTTGGCATTCGTCTCAGCGAGCTCGACGGATCGGACTTCACCCGCGCGGCCGGTCGCACCGATAAAGCGACTGGCATCACCTACGGCCTGAACTGGATCGTCAATGACAATGTTCGCTTCATGCTGAACTACACCGAGACCAAGTTCGATACACCGGTATTGGTGAGTACGAGCGGTGTAGCGGGTTCAGGTGCTTCGCTCGACAAGGTCAAGGCGATCATGCTGCGCAGCCAGATTTCATTCTGATCTGACTAAGTTCGAAGCGAAATAATCTGTATGGGTACGACGCCCCCTCTATGGGGGCGTTTTCATCGGTGATGTACAACAAAGCTCGCGAATGTTTGCGGCATTTTGCTGTAGATTTTTTCACTTTCAACAACCACGATGTGGCCTGGATTAATCGGGCCTATTGATACGTCAGTTCTGTTTCTCAGGCGAGTTGAATAGGGCTCGAATTTCCTGCAACACAGCGCCGACGCGACATCAAAAGCGACGAGCGATTTTTACTGCAGTCGCCGATCCAACACCGACCAAGGCGCACCACAGACGCAGCGCCCCGCCGATTGGTGTGCCCGCCAACATGGCGGCTTCATCGCGGTGATGACATTCCTCCATTTGGCATTGGCTGAGTAGCTCCCGCAGACCCTCGGGTCCGCCGTGGTGATCTACATAGTCGATTTGCTGTTGATAATGGTGGTCCACGAAGGTTTCTACCGCGGCGATCGTGGCATAAACCGCTCGGGGACCGAGCAAGGCGGGCAATGCACCGGTAAGCCAGCCAGCGACGCGCCACGGGCCGAGCAGTCGGCTGCGTGATGGGGGAGAGAGCCACTCCTCGATGAGGCGTAAATGCTCTGACTCGGTTTCTCCGTGACGGCGGGCAAAAGCGAGCAAATCAGTCCAGCCACGTCGGATCGCGACGGCTTCAATCCCTCGGTAGATGTAGACCGCACCGGTCTCACCCGCGTGATCAGAGCGTAGCTCGCGCAAGAGATGTGCCGAGAGCTTGGGTAGGGCCGTCTTCGTACTGTCGGTTTTAGGCAGGATCGACGACTTGTTTTCCAAATAAACGGCCAGTCGTTGAAGCGTCGGCCGAACACGCAAGAAGCCTCGGTAGGTAAACTCAAAAACAGAACCCATGCCGGGGAGTTGTGCAAAACGCGCTAGCCAACGCCAGCCGGGCAATCGTTGCCACATTGCGATGAAGGCTGCCGCACCGTCCAGGCGTGAACCATCCGCGAGTTCTACATGAAACCTTGCCAGTAACTGGGCGCGATCATCCGCATAGGCAGAATCAGGCAATGCAGAGGCCGCATCATTGACGTCGATGAAGCACAGTG
>JBEDGK010000162.1:0-5505 GCA_041174665.1 Pseudomonadota bacterium | reverse complement strand
GGGTGAGCTTGCCTGACAAGCTCATCGAATCAGCGATTGCCGCCTCGATCATCATCTCTGCATTGATGAATTTGTGGCGAGGGAAGGACGCGTACCAGTGGAAGCTGGCCTTTGGTTTTGGTCTGATTCACGGGTTGGGCTTTGCGAATGGCTTGCGCGAACTGGGGCTCTCATCGTCCCATTTCATTGAAACGCTGCTGGCATTTAATCTGGGTGTTGAATTCGGGCAGATGGTGGTGGTGCTTGCAGTCGGTGTCGTGCTGGCGCCGGTGCTTAACCGAGAGCGAGTGCTTGGATTAATTCAGCGCTGGGGGTCGGCGGGGATTTTGCTGATCGCGTGTGGCTGGCTGGTGGAGAGAGTAGTGGGCTAGCTTTTTACGACATCAGCGATTCGAATCGTCATTCCGGCGCGGGCCGGAATCCATGTTCGTTATGTCCCGGGATCAGTCAGGCCAGACGCTCACGTCTTGGTCAGCGCCTGATCAATATCCCACAGAATGTCGTCAACCGATTCGATACCCACTGCCAGACGAATCAAATCCGGTGGAACACCCGCAGCGATCTGCTGCTCCTCCGATAACTGGCGATGGGTGGTCGATGCAGGATGAATCACCAGCGTCTTGGCATCGCCAATGTTCGCAAGATGGGACAGGAACTCCACATTCTCGATGAACTTCTGTCCTGCCTCGGCCCCGCCTTTCACACCGAATGACAGTACCGCACCGGCACCTTTGGGCAAGTACTTCTTCGCAAGATCATAGTATTTGTTGTTCTTGAGTCCTGGATAATTCACCCACGACACCTTGGGGTGCGAGGAAAGATACTCGGCAATGCGCTGCGTGTTGCTGCAATGGCGCTCCATCCGCAGGTGCAAGGTCTCCACGCCTTGCAGCAGCAGGAAGGCATTCATTGGCGAGAGCGCAGGGCCGAAGGTGCGCAGGCCTTCCATCCGGCATTTCATGGTGAAGCCAAAATCGCCAAAGGTTTCGTAAAAGCGCACGCCGTGATAGCCCTTGGAGGGCTCGATCATGGAAGGGAATTTCCCATTACCCCAGTTGAATTTCCCGGATTCGACGATCACCCCGCCCATCGTCGTGCCATGGCCACCGATGAACTTGGTCGCCGAGTGCATCACGATCGCCGCACCCCACTCGAAGGGGCGGCACAGGTAGGGGCTGGCGAAAGTATTGTCAATGAACAGCGGCAGCTCGGCCTGTTCGGCGATCTTGGCAACTTTTTCGATATCGAGCACATTCATCGACGGATTGCCGATAGTTTCCGCATACAGCAATTTTGTTCTGGGCGTGATCGCACGCGCAAAGTTTTCCGGGTCGTCCGAGTCAACGAATATCGTGTTAATGCCCAGCTTTCGGAAGTTCACATCCAGTTGCGTGACCGTGCCGCCATACAGCGTGCGCGCGGCGACGATCTCGTCACCGGCTTCGCAGACATTCAGTATCGCGATCATTTGTGCAGCCATCCCGCTGCCCGTGGCGACCGCTGCGCGACCATTCTCCAGTGCGGCAATCCGTTCTTCCAGCACCGCGACGGTCGGATTCGACAGTCGCGAATACACATTGCCGAAAGTTTGCAGATTGAACAGGCTGGCAGCATGCTCTGCGCTGTCAAACACATACGATGTGGTCTGGTAGATCGGCACTGCACGCGCACCCGTGGCGGCATCGGGCAATTGCCCTGCATGCAGGCACAGTGTGTCGAAATCGTAGATATGATCCTGGTCTTCGTTTGCCATGGCGGTCTGTCGTACTGTTTGGGCGGTTGCTTACACGGGGCGGCGAGCGGAAATGATGCGGGTGTTTACACCAAACCAGGAGAGTCCACCGAACAGGCGCGCGTATTCGATCTTTACGCAGCGGTTCTGAACGAAATCCATTCCGGCGGCTTCAGCGATCTGTCGCGCTTCGTCATTCATCACGCCGATCTGCAGCCACAAGGCCTTGGCACCGATGGCAGCTGCGTCTTTTGCGATGGGTGCGCAGTCTTCGCTCTTGCGGAACACATCGACTATGTCGATTTTGTCGGGGATGGATGTCAGGTCGGGGTAGCAGCGCTCGCCCAGTATCTCGGTGTACTTCGGATTGACCGGGATGATGCGAAAGCCGTGTTCCTGCATGTACTTGGCGGCGAAGTAGGAAGGACGATACCAGTCGGCTGACAAGCCAACCACCGCGATGGTGTGATTGTCTTTCAGGATGCGGCGCAGGTAGCTGACGGTGCTCATGCAGGGTCTCCGGTGGACTGATGGTGTCGGCTTTATCGGGTAGCGCACAGTACCATGTTGGTCGCAGTGGTGGCCACGGTCTCGACGTTTCTGAATCCTGCCTGCTGCAGCACCATGGTAAGGCGCCCGGGACCGGCCTGTGCGCCGAGCGCAAGCCCGACTTCCTGCGCCAGCGAGGCGGGCACGCAGCCCATGGTCGATGCGCAATAGAACATCTGCCCGATCACATTGAAGTTTTCTTCCAACTTGTCATTCGCAAAAGGTTCGATGATCACTAGCATGCCGTCATCCTTCAATCGCTTGCAGGCATGCTCGGCTGCGCCGACCGGATCACCCATGTCGTGCAAACAGTCGAAGAAGGCGATCACGTCGAAGCTGCCCTCATAGTCCTTGGCGGTGCGCGTTTCATAGTGCACACGTGATGACAGACCAGCCTCTGCCGCGAGACGCCGTGCCTCATCAATCGATGGCCCATGAAAATCGAAGCCATGCACTTGCGCCTCCGGAAAATGCTGCGCGATCAGCATGGTAGAGACGCCATGACCACAACCCACATCGGCAAAGCTGCCGCCAGCATGCAGCTTCTCGGTCAGCGCGGGAATCTTGGGCAGCCAGCGCTGCACGAGGTTGGATTTGTAGACTGGCTTGAAGAAGCGCGCGGTACCTCGGAAATAGCAGTTGTGATGCTCGCCCCAGGCGACGCCTTTGCCCGTCTTGAAGGCTTCGCGGATCTTGGGCTCGTCCATCACGCAGGCAGCCAGGCTGTCGTAGGCGCCTATCATCAGCGAGGTACTGTCTTCGTGGGCGAACACGGCGGCCTGTTCTTCCGTGAGAAAAAAATGCCCATGCTCGGTATCGTAGGACGCGTAACCGGCGGCACACATCGCCGAGAGCCATTCGAGACTGTAGCGCGCATCAATACCTGCTGCCTTGGCAAAGCTGGCGTTGTCGCAGGGGCCGGTGTTGGCCAGCGTGGTGAACAACTTGAGCTCATCGCCAATCCGCATCAACGGCACTAACTGAGCTGCGGCCACGTTTTCGAAAACCTTCCATTGCAGTGCCCTCAGTGCTTTGGTGTCCATGCCAGTTTGTCCTTGTGTTCGTGGAGTTGTTCTTCGACTTGTTGCTTTGCCGGCAGGCGAGGAGTCATGACCTTTCGGAACAGCGGTGGCAGGCTCGCGAGCAGCACCATGCCCGCATAACCGGTCGGCATCTGCGGCGATTGTGGCATGCGGTAGAGTGCGTCGCAGTCCAGCGAAGGTTCGAGATGATGGGATGCGTGGCGCGGCAGGTTGAACAGCAGCGCATCCGAGATGCGATTCGCACAGTCCCAGGTGTGCTGGGCACCCATGCGTTCATATCGGCCATTGATCGCTTCGCGCGTCAATCCCCAATGCTCGACATAATCGATCGCTGCCACCAGCAACTGCGCCATGAGGCTCTGAATTATCCAGAACGAGAGACCTTTCCAGCCCGCCACCGTGAATACCACGAGCACGAGCATCAGCGACAGCAAGTTCAGGGTCAGTGCTTCGTTCAATCTGCCACGACTTTGTCTCGACAGTCGCAGCGAGTCTGCGAAGACACCGTAAAAATAGCGCGGCATGAACTGCCACAGACTCTCATGTTCGCGCGCGGTGGCAGGATCGGGCAGGGTGGCTGCGTGTCGATGATGACCGCGGTTGTGCTCCAGCGCATAGTGACCATACGCGATGGATGTCAGCAAAGCGCGCGCGAGCAGTCGGTCTGTCAGGGATCGCCGATGCGCCAGTTCATGGGCGAGCACGATACCGATTCCGCCGCTGACATAACCGCAGCCCAGCGAGAGCCACCACAGGTCTGTCCAGTCGAGTTGATCCGCGTGCAGCGCAAATGTCGCGGGCAACGCAATAGCCGCGAACAGAATGATGCGCGGGATGAAGCCGCCCCATCGATACTCCACGGCTGGTGCATGGCGACCATAGAGCCACTCCGCGATCGGAATGATCAGCGTGGCGAGCACTACCGTCAGCCAGGGCCAGCCCAGCAGCCAGCCAATGACAGGCGTGAGAGTGAAGCCAGTGGGAAGCAGCAGGTGCATGGCCTTCATCGATTGGCTCGAGTTGGGGATGAGCACACATTGTAGCCAGCGAAAGCGCGAGCCGGATTCTGCAGTTTAAAAGGCTTAGCGGGGATGACAGAAATGGACGGTAATCGGTCGCGAGATCGCGAGGGGGATGATGAGGTCTGTCGCGACGATCATCGTGCGGCTAAGGAGCGGGCGTTTTGTTATCTGGTTGCTATCTACAATGACGAATTTTCGCGCTCGGCGCTTGTTGACAGCTTTGTATGGGTATGTTCCAATCAGGAAACATTGGAGAACTGTGGGCTTGTCATCCGGTCTGCTGGCCGATCTACAGCCCGACTTTTACGCAGCGCCCGATAAACGACCTCCAAGGATCTCAACCTGATGCGACAGCCGAATCCCATCATTGGCAACAGCCCGCCGATGCGAGAGATACGCAAGCTGATCGAGACGATCGCGGACTCGACAGCGACGGTACTGATCCATGGGGAATCCGGCACCGGCAAAGAGCTGGTCGCACAAGCGCTGCACTTTCAATCGCCTCGTGCTGAAGCGAACTTCGTTCCGCTGAATTGCGCTGCCATCCCCAAAGAACTCATGGAAAGCGAGCTGTTCGGGCATCGCAAGGGCGCGTTCACGGGCGCGCTTGCGGACCGTGTCGGCCGCTTCGAGCTTGCCCACGGCGGCACCCTGTTCCTCGACGAGATTGGAGATCTGTCCCTCGACATGCAGGTGAAGCTCTTGCGTGTGCTCCAAGAGCGCATGGTCGATCCGGTGGGCTCTTCGCGTCCTGTCGAGGTCGATGTGCGCGTCATTGCAGCGACCCATCGCGATCTTGAAGAAGAAATCGCCGCAGGCCGCTTCCGTGAAGACTTGTATTACCGGTTGAACGTGCTGCCGGTGCGCACGCCGCCGCTGCGTGAGCGTGGCGATGACATTCCGCTGCTGCTGAAACACTATGCTGAAAAATTTGCGCACAAGGGCGCTCCGATCAGTTTTTCTCCGGAATTCCTCGATGCGCTAAAAACCTATGATTGGCCGGGCAATGTGCGCGAGCTGTCAAATCTCGTGCATCGTTTCTCCACGCTGTTCGCCGGGCAGTACCTGGCGCTGTCCGCTGTTCCTTCAGCGATGCTGCCCAAGGGTTTGCAAAAGCTGCAAGTGGAGCGCGCCGGCGAAGAGACGCCGCCGCCCGCGA
>JBEDGK010000161.1:0-5341 GCA_041174665.1 Pseudomonadota bacterium | reverse complement strand
GATTGACCATCTTGACCGTCGATCCGGGACCTGCCTTGTCACCCAGCCGGTAGACCTTGCCGGCATAGGCCGCCAGTACATCGTCGGCGACGGCAAAGGCCTCGGGTTTGCCCGAGGCCATGACGGTCATCTCGCCAGCTTCGGCCTTGATCGCACCGCCGGACACCGGGCCATCGATGAAATGAATTCCCTTCTCTGCCAGCCTCGCCTCCCATAGGGGCGGCAATGCGGGATCAACTGTCGCAGCCGCGATGACCACGCTGCCTGGCTTGGCGTGATGGATCAAGCCGCTATCCCCGAACAGGACTTGATCTGTCTGCGCGGCGTTGACGACCAGGATCAGGAAGGCATCGCATTGCGCTGCAAGATCGGCGATATCTTTCGCCACTGTGCCGCCTGCGCCTTGGAATCTCTGGATGTTGGCGGGGTCGATATCCAGCCCCAATGTGCTGAATTTGCGGCGCTGCGCACTGATCGCTGCGCCGTGGCCCATGGTGCCCAGGCCGATCACGCCGAGGCATCGAGCCTTGCTGACTGGCGTATTCACTCTCAGTGTCTCCTTGTTATTATTGGCTTATTAATCTGTGGAGGCAGGAACCGTTGTTGCGTGATGCTAGTGCACGAAACGCATCATGGCTTCTCATCGCATTGTACCTCCGCACCGACATCGCCTGAGGATCTTCAAGTAAGCGATAATGCCAGCACGACAGACGCTTACCCATACACTTGCAAAGTCGGACAACCACAACGATAAAAAGAACATCATGAATCAACTTGATATGCAGGGACGCCACGCAGTGGTCACCGGGGGCGCTAACGGCCTTGGATTTGCCATCGTCGAACGCATGCTGGCATCCGGTGCCCGCGTTACGCTATGGGATCGAGATGCGGCTGCCATCGACAAGGCAGTCAGCGAGTTGCGCTCTCGCTTCACCGACGCGACCATCAACAGCGATGTCGTCGATGTCGCCGATCATGCCGATGTGGTCCGCGCGGTTAAACCTCTGGCAGCAACCGGTATCGACATCGTGGTGAACTCGGCGGGGGTGGCAGGACCGAACATGCCCTTGTTGGACTATCCGATCGATGCATGGCAGCAGGTCATGAATGTGAATATCAACGGCACCTTCCACGTCTGCCGCGAGCTGGTACCGCTGATGAAACCAAAGAATTACGGCCGCATCGTGAATATTGCATCCATTGCTGGCAAAGAAGGCAACCCGAACGCCAGCGCGTACAGCGCGAGCAAGGCCGCCGTGATCGGGCTGACAAAATCGCTGGGGAAGGAACTGGCGAGCTCGGGCATTACAGTGAATTGCGTGACGCCCGCGGCAGTCAGAACACCCATCTTCTCTCAGTTAACACCCGAGCATATTCAATTCATGCTCAGCAAGATACCGATGGCGCGCTTCGGGCTGCCGGAAGAGATCGCCTCGATGGTGTGCTGGCTCTGCACCGAGGATGCTTCGTTTTCGACCGGCGCAGTGTTCGATCTCTCTGGCGGCCGGGCGACCTACTGATATTTCGCCGCACCGCGCAAAAAAAACCCGCTACATCAGCGGGCTAATCCCATATCAGGAAGACACGGGAGGAGACATTCTGGAGAACAGCAAATTCGTTCAGCAGTAGTGCGCCGCGACCAGATGCGCGGTGGTTTTCAGCGTCGATCGGAAATCTTTGCGAATCTCGGTTGGCGGCACCCAGCCGTACTTGCGCCAGATGTCTTGCACATTGTCCACATTCGAACGGCGCAGATAGAGGCGGGTCTTGTCGAGTACCGGCCTTGCGAATTCCGTAATTTCTTTGTCTGTTGCAGGCATAGCTGACTCCTTTACTGACAGGAAGCGGTACTTTATGTGTAGCAAGTAGCGTGCCCGCAAAAACGTCGGAAATCCGTAAGCTTCCAATTTTGATAGCTATCGCGCGACATGCCGCGACATGTCTGGCCATTGCACGCATGTCAGCCCGTTCCAACGCGCCTTGATGCCCGCTCCGGGCTGGCACGCTGCCTGCAATAGAGGAGACGACAGCCGGATGCGGCAGCTGCGGCATTCAAAAACTGTCGGAAAAACCGATAACTACGCTATCCATCCCACCAAGGGGGCAAGCACGCACGAAGGCAAGGAGGATCATCATGAGCATGGAATTCGGCATACGCATCAATCCGTCCGGCAGCGGACGCAGCGGACACGAGCCTCAGGGCGGTAGCCGCCGGCAGCAGCATCGGCAGAGGCTGAAGGCGCTGATCGACGCACTGGATGCTGGCGATCTGGTCGAGGCGAAGGTGAACTATCGGTTGCTGCTGGAGTTCAGTCCGGCGCTCGCGCATAGCAATTTTGCCCGGGTCGGACAGGCACTGGCCAGCGCCAATCTTGCCATGGCAAAGCGCGTGATCGAGGACATCTACGGGCAAAGCCAAGCCATCTTCAGGCGTGCGGCGGCTCCGGCTCCGATGAACGCTGCGGTCATGCCGTCTTCATCATCGCGACTGGGTGTGCTGGTGGACTCGTCGGCCTGACGGGGGACAAAACGCCGTAGGTCTTGGTTCAGCCAACGCCGTCGCGTATCGGCGGTACACGCCTCAGCGCTAGCCATAGCCGCCGCCCCAGCCTCAGCAACGGATACAGCAGCTGCGCCAGCCAGCGCCGCCTGAAGAGCACGTCATGCAAACGCTCGATGGTGGTTTGTGCAGTGAGCTGCGACGCAAGCCAGTGCACTGCATCTGCTCCCGCGTGCATCCCCTCTGCGGTGACGACGAGCATGCCGGCGTCAAGATCGATGCCTTGTCGAATAAAATGACGCACCCTGGCATCGCCCGAACGCGCGCTCAGCAACTCGACCGGACCGATCGCTTGCTGTAAACGCAGAAACTTCACGTAGGCACGACAAAAATAGCAATCACCATCGTAGACGATCAGTACCCGATGAAAGTCGGAGGCAGCGCTCATGTCAGGCCAGCGCCACCGACTTTACCTGCACCCACACCGGCTGCCCGGGCTGCAGACTCAGATCGACGACCGACCGCTGAGTCACGCGCGCGATCAGTGCGCTCTCGCCAAGCTGCAAGCGCACGCGTGCCTGGCCTTCGGCTTCGTCATGGACCAGCTCGGCAATGTGCGCCGGCAGCACGTTTTGTATGGTGCTGGGCGCGGGTCGCTCACGCGCGATACTGACATCGCGAGCGAGCACCCTGACCCGCACCGAGGCGCCGGTGCTCAAGCCCTGCGCTCTCGTCCATAGCACGCCTCCGTTGAATGCCAGCTTCGCAAGCTTCCAGCGCTCATCAATCTCTGCCACAGTGGTCTCAATTACCGTACCGAGATCGTCTGCAACGCTGATCGGCAGATCGACTCGCGCCAAGGTCTCGATCAGTGATCCACTGGCAAGCACCCTGCCACTCTCGAGCACGACCAGGTGTTGTGCGAGACGGGTGACTTCATCAGGCGCGTGTGTGACATACAGCACGGGTATCTTGAGGTCGCGCTGGAGGCGTTCGAGGTAGGGCAAGATCTCTTGCTTACGACGCACATCGAGGGCCGCCAGCGGCTCGTCCATCAGCAGTAATTTCGGGTTCACCGCCAGCGCGCGCGCAATCGCCACACGCTGACGCTCTCCGCCGGACAAGGACTGGGGTCGGCGATCCAGCAGTGGTGCAATGCCGAGTAGCTCGATCAGATGATCGAGCTCGCCCAACGAGGCACCGACGACGCGCCGGCGTCCGTATGCCAGATTGCTGCGCACGGATAAATGCGGAAAAAGGCTCGCTTCCTGAAACACATAACCGAGCTCACGTTGATGCGGCGGTACCCATTGACGCTGGTCTTGCCAGACGAGCCCATTCACATTCACTCTGCCATGCGCATCCCGCTCGAGCCCCGCGATGCTGCGCAATATCGTGGTCTTGCCGCAGCCCGAGGGGCCAAACAACGCAGTAAAGCCCTCGGCCGGCAAATCGAGCTGCACATCCAGCGTAAAGCTCGTGCGCTCCAGTTGCAGCTGAACCTGAATGCCGCTCATCTCACGACCCTCGCCTCGTACCCGGGCGCCACAGGTGCAGCGCCATCAGCACGACAAAGGAAAAGGCGAGCATGACCGCCGATAGCGAATGCGCCTGCGCGTACTGCATCGCCTCGACGTAGTCGTAGATCTGCACCGACGCGACCCGGGTCTGACCGGCGAGATTCCCGCCTATCATCAGCACAACACCGAACTCGCCCACTGTGTGCGCGAAAGTCATCACGGATGCGGTCACAAAGCCCGGCAACGCCATGGGTACGGCGACGGTAAAAAATGCATCCAGGGGCGATGCGCGCAGGGTCGCAGCGACTTCGAGCGGACGTCGGCCGATGGACTCGAAAGCCGTCTGCAAGGGCTGAACCATGAACGGCAGCGAGTAAAGCACCGAGGCGATCACCAGCCCCCAGAAAGTGAAGGGGAGCAGCCCCAGACCAAGCGACTCCGTCAGCTGGCCCAGCGGTCCGTTGGGACCCATCGCCAGCAAAAGATAAAAGCCGAGCACCGATGGCGGCAGCACCAGTGGCAGCGCGACGATGGCGCCGATCGGCACGGTCCAGCGGCTGGCCGACTGCGCAAGCCACCACGCGATCGGCGTGCCGATCGCGAGCAATATCAGGGTGACGACGGCAGACAGCTTGACGGTCAGCCAGATCGCTTGCAGTGCATCGTGGTCCAGCATCACTCAGAGGTATCGCCGCAGCGCATGAACACAGGTAATATCAGAATTTACTGGTGCTTATTTTGCCTGTCAACCGCGTTCGCTGCACGACTACGCACCGTCTGCCCGGCGTACGCTGACCATTCACGAGCCATGTCACGCAGTTCGAAGAACAAATCGATTAACTACAGCTTGGATGCGGAACTGCAAATCCGCGTTGGCGATGAACTGCTGGCCAATGCCAAGCGCATCGAGCTCCTTCAGCAGATACAGCAGCTGGAGAATCTGACCAAGGCATCCAAACTCGCGGGCTACAGTTACAAAGGCGCCTGGGATGCGATCGACCAGATGGCAACGCTCTCGGGTGGCGAGCTGATCGAGCGATTTGCCGGCGGCAAAGGCGGCGGTCGCACGAAACTAACCGAGCGCGGACACCAGCTACTGCAGAATTTCACGCTGGTGCAGGACGAACACCGCCGCTTCATCGGTCGACTGAATTCGCTCGCGAATGGCCTTGCCGGCGACTACGCGTCACGTGCTGACACCGCGATGAAGACCAGTGTGCGCAATCAGTTCGCCGGCATCATTGTCTCGATCGCCGAAGGTCCTGCCAATGCCGAGATTGGGGTGATGGTGAATGGCATGCAGATCATCACGGCCTCCATC
>JBEDGK010000160.1:0-4016 GCA_041174665.1 Pseudomonadota bacterium | reverse complement strand
GTGCAGGCCAGCCGCGCTGCGGTGTTTCAGATCGTCGAGTTGCTGGTGGCAGTTGTGTCGGCAGTACTGATCGGCGGCGAGATGCTGAGTTTTGGCGACTATGTCGGCGGTGCGCTGATTCTTTTGGCCACCATGATCGAGGCGCTGCCGAGGCCTTTGCCCTCTGCAGAGAGTTGATCAGGAAGCGCGTCGTGCCAGCAACTGGCGCAGCGCGTCACGCAGTGCTTCATTGCGTGGATCGGAATCAAGAGCATTTTCAAGTTCGGAAAACGAGCTCAGTGCCGATGCCGGCAACGAGCGCTTTGCCGGCGCTGGCGGTGCGGGCAGACGTTCTGGCATGACCTGCACTTTCAGCCGGATTTCTTCGACCGGCCAGCCGTTTTCTCTCAGTCCGGCGGCAAGCCGGGGCAGTTGCTGCCTGAGCCGGGTCGCGAGCGCCGCATTCGGTACCGCAATCTGTAGTTGCGCATTGTCCAGATTCACGACGTGACAGGCAGCGAATACCTGCGGTTGCAGACGCGCGCAGGCTTGCTGCAATTGCGCCAGCCGACTGGCCGTGGGCAGCAGGGCGCCGAGCTTTTCCGCAGATTGCAAAAAATCCATCGCCTCGCGCGCATCAGCGCGGGCCTCCGGACGGCGAAAAGGCTTGAAATTATTGGGAAATCTGGACATGAGACAACATTAGCACAGCCGCTTTTGTGTCGGTGGACGTAGTACGGTTGACAAGAGCCTGCGTGATAGAATCGCGCCTTTGGCTGTCAAGCGCACCTCTGCGGCCAGCCTCCTTTTCCCGCAAGCCAAGCATGTCCTTATTGACCAAAATTTTCGGCAGTCGCAACCAGCGGCTGCTCAAGAAGCTGCAGAAGACTGTCCGCGACATCAATGTCATCGAACCCTCGCTGGAGACGCTGTCAGACGATGAACTCAAGGCAAAGACTCCCGAGCTGAAAGCCCGTCTCGCCGCAGGCGCCACGACGGACGACATTCTCCCCGAGGCATTCGCCGTTTGCCGCGAGGCCAGCAAGCGCGTCTTGAAGATGCGCCACTTCGATGTGCAGCTGATCGGCGGCATGGTGCTTCACCAAGGCAAGATCGCCGAGATGGGCACGGGCGAAGGCAAGACACTGATGGCGACACTGCCCGCGTATCTGAATGCGCTGACCGGCAAGGGCGTACACATCGTCACCGTCAATGATTATCTCGCGCAGCGCGATGCCGAGTGGATGGGCAAGCTGTATGGTTGGCTGGGTCTGACCACAGGTGTGAACCTGTCGCAAGCACCGCACGATGTGAAGCAGGCCGCGTATGCGGCCGATATCACCTACGGTACCAACAACGAGTTCGGCTTCGATTATCTGCGCGACAACATGGTGTATGACCTTGCCGATCGTGTCCAGCGCGGGCTGTCATTCGCCATTGTCGACGAGGTTGATTCCATCCTGATCGACGAAGCCAGGACGCCACTGATCATCTCCGGGCAAGCCGAAGACCACACCGAGCTGTACCGAAAGATAAATGCATTGCCGCCACTGCTGACTTTGCAGATCGGCGAAGAGACGCCCGATGGCAAGGGCGTGGTCGAGGTACCCGGCGATTACACCAAAGACGAAAAAGCCAACACGGTGCTGCTAACCGAGGCCGGTCATGAAAAGGCCGAGCGTATCCTGACCGAGATGGGTTTGCTGCCCGAGGGCGCGTCGCTCTACGATGCATCACACATCACTCTGATCCATCATCTGTACGCAGCGCTGCGTGCGCACACGCTGTTCCATAAAGACCAGCAATATGTGGTGCAGAACAATGAAGTCGTGATCGTCGATGAATTCACCGGCCGCTTGATGACAGGTCGTCGCTGGTCCGATGGCCTGCACCAGGCGGTGGAAGCCAAAGAAGGTGTGCGCATTCAGAACGAAAACCAGACACTGGCTTCTATCACTTTCCAGAATTACTTCCGCATGTACGGCAAGCTGGCCGGCATGACAGGTACTGCGGATACCGAAGCCTATGAATTTCAGGAGATCTACGGTCTGGAGACCGTGGTCATCCCGCCGAACCGCCCGAGCCAGCGCAAGGACCGACAGGATCAGGTGTTCAAGAATGCCGCTGGCAAGTACCGCGCGGTGCTGGCCGACATTCAGGATTGCCATGAGCGCGGTCAGCCCGTTCTGGTCGGCACGACCTCCATCGAGAATTCCGAGCTGATCGCGCAGATGCTCATGCAGGCCAAGCTGCCGCACAATGTGCTGAATGCCAAGCAGCATGCGCGCGAGGCAGAGATCATCGCGCAGGCCGGTCGCCCGAAGATGATCACGATTGCGACTAACATGGCCGGTCGTGGCACCGATATCGTCTTGGGCGGCAATGTTGACAAGCAGATTCAGCTGATTGAAGCGGACGAAGCAATTTCCGCTGACGATAAAGCCAAGCGCGCGCAGCAGCTGCGCGATGAATGGCAGTCGCTGCACGATGGCGTCGTGGCTGCCGGCGGCTTGCACATCATTGGCACCGAGCGTCATGAATCGCGCCGCATCGACAACCAGTTACGTGGCCGTTCCGGCCGTCAGGGCGATCCCGGTTCCTCGCGTTTCTATTTGTCGCTCGACGACTCCCTGCTGCGTATCTTCGCCGGTGACCGCGTGCGCGCCGTGATGGAACGCCTGAACATGCCGGAAGACGAGCCCATCGAGGCCGGTATCGTTTCACGTTCGATCGAATCTGCTCAGCGCAAGGTGGAGGCGCGCAACTTCGACATCCGCAAGCAACTGCTCGAATACGATGATGTCGCCAATGATCAGCGCAAGGTCATCTACAACCAGCGCAATGAACTGCTCGAAGCTCAGGAAATGACTGAGATCAGTCAGGCGTTGCGCCATGGCGTGTTTACCGATCTCTTCCGCCAGCACGTACCCGAAGAGTCGATGGAAGAGCAATGGGATCTGGAAGGCTTGCAGGCCACGCTCGCCGCCGAGTGGCAGCTGGACATTCCGCTGACCGAGATGCTGAAGAACGAGCCTCAGCTGTCGGATGAGGAGCTGCTTGGGCGCGTGCTGCATGCCGCTGATACGGTGTATCAGGCCAAGGTCGATCTGGTGGGACAGGATTCCTTCGGTGGCTTTGAGCGCAACGTGATGTTGCAGAGCATGGATTCGCACTGGCGCGAGCATCTGGCCGCGCTCGATCATCTGCGTCAGGGTATTCATCTGCGCGGTTATGCGCAAAAGAATCCCAAACAGGAATACAAGCGCGAAGCCTTTACGCTGTTCGCGCAGATGCTGGACCTGATTCGTCACGACGTGGTGCGCATGGTGACGACAGTGCGCGTGCAGTCGCAGGAAGAGATCGCAGCGGCAGAAGAGCGGATGTCGCATCCGCACCTGGAGAATGTGCACTATCAGCATCGTGATTTCAATCCGGCGCTGGCGCCAGAAGAGTTGCTGGCACCGATCGATGACGATCGGCAGGGCGGTGGGTTGGCGAAGGTTGGCCGCAATGATCCTTGCCCTTGCGGCAGTGGCAAGAAATACAAGCAGTGTCACGGCAAGTTGGCGTGATTCGCGGGCCAGTCTTCGCAGACAAACTGCGAAGACGCTGGACCCCGGCCTGTGCCGGGTTGACGTCTTGAGAGCCTTCGCTCTCTGATGGGTCATCCCGGCGCATGTCGGGATCCATGCTCACTCTGGCACCTTGCCAGCGCCGCAAAGTCAGTTCTTCCTTTTGACCCCACAGGCAAGCTTATGGCAGTCAATCTTCCCCTACCGATCGCAAACCAACTCAAGCCCGTCAAAGGCCTGCAGCTCGGCTACGCCGAGGCCGGCATCAAGAAACCCGGTCGTAAAGACGTGCTGCTGATGACGCTGGCGCCCACCGCGACGGTTGCTGGCGTGTTCACGACGAATCGTTTTTGCGCAGCCCCCGTACAAGTGGCCAAGCAGCATCTGGCCAGTGGCCAGGGCATCAGGGCACTGGTGATCAATACCGGCAACGCGAACGCGGGCACCGGCGAGTCCGGCCTCGCG
>JBEDGK010000159.1:0-7048 GCA_041174665.1 Pseudomonadota bacterium | reverse complement strand
ATGTAGCGTCGTCGTCGGCGGGCCGTGCGCCCAGCACGTACAATAATGGGCATTCGCTATCTGCTGGCTGTTGCCATGTTCGTTGATTCCCATTGTCATATTGATTTTCCCGAGCTAGCGGCTCGTCTGCCGGAAATACTTCACACCATGCAGACCAACCAGGTCAGCGAGGCCCTGTGTGTGTCAGTCACCTTGCAGGAGTTTCCCCGGGTGCTGGCGCTTGCCGAGACCCACCCAAATATCTACGCATCCGTCGGCGTGCATCCCGACTATGAAGACACCGAAGAGCCCACGGTGGACGGGCTGCTGAAGCTGGCCGTGCATCCGCGCATCGTAGCCATTGGCGAGACCGGACTTGATTACTATCGTCTGCAGGGCGATCTTGCGTGGCAGCGCGAACGCTTTCGCGTGCATATCCGCGCCTCGCGCGAGAGCCGTAAGCCGTTGATCATTCATACCCGTTCGGCCTCGGCAGACACGTTGCGCTTGATGCGCGACGAAAAGGCCGGTACAGATGTCGGCGGCGCTGGTGGTGTAATGCATTGTTTCACCGAAAGTCTCGAAGTCGCCGAGGCCGCCATGGCGATGGGCTTTTATATCTCTTTTTCCGGCATCGTCACCTTCAAAAATGCAAAAGAGCTCCAGGCCGTCGCGCGCGCCGTGCCGTTGGAACGAATGCTGATCGAGACGGACTCCCCGTACCTCGCCCCCGTACCGAAACGCGGCAAGACCAATGAACCGGGTTTTGTGCGGCACGTGGCTGAATTCCTTGCCGAACTTAAAGAAGTGCCGCTGGCGACGCTGGCAGAGGCGACCACGCGTAATTTCCGAAACTTGTTCGGTATCCCCGCACCCGACTCAGCGCCGTCAGCATGATGGACCAAGAACAGGTACACGACCCCGGAAGGCGCCAATTGCTTGCCGCGGCATTGCTACCGGGCTTGGAGCGCATGCTGCAGCCCTTGTCGAAGAAGCCAGACTCCTACACCGAGTGGTTCGACGCGATTCACCTCGATGATGGCAATCGCTGTCGGCAGTTGCTGGAACGAGGCTTTGACCCCAACACCATCGAGCCAGAGCGCTTCGACACCGGGCTGATACTCTCGGTGCGGAAAAAATCCTGGAAGGTATTCGCTGTGCTACTCAGCGCCAGAGGTATTGAGCTCGATGCCCGATCCCGCAATGGTGACACCGCGTTGATGATTGCGGCCTTCAATGCCGAAGTCGCCGCTGCGAATCGTCTGATCGACAAGGGCGCCGAGATTAATCGGCCCGGCTGGACAGCGCTGCATTATGCCGCCGCTTCAGGCAGTGTGCCCATCATTCGCAAACTCCTGGAGCGTGCTGCTTACATCGATGCAGAATCGCCGAACAAGACCACGCCACTGATGATGGCAGCGCGTGCCGGGCACGAGAAAGTGGTGGTGCTGCTGCTGGAAGAAGGCGCGGATGTGCTGCTGAAAAACGAACTTGGTCTGGACGCGATCGATTTCGCAAAATCGCAGGAGCGCACAGCCATCGTCCGCATTCTCGAACGCTGGCAGACCAAGCTGCTCGGTTCACCACAGAAAGCAGAAAACGTCGAATCATCCGTCAAATCAGCGCTTGATGATAAAGAAGCGGACGTTGGCAAAGAGCCCGGCATTCCGACACCGCCAGAACAAAGCAGCACGGAGCGACAACAATAAGATGCAGCAGTAGCGTGCAACACTACCCATGCTTGCCGCCAGCCGTTGACTGGGCCGAGGGACTCGACCAGCATCAAGCTTCCTTCCGTCAGCAATCGCCCTTCATGAAACTAGAGACACTTCCCCCAGTCTGATTGGCAGCCGAGATATTCTCGTTCTTCGTCATGTAGACAGCGCCTGGAGGTTTCATGAATACATCTGTTACCCGTCTTTTCTTGGTGTTGATGTTAGCTTCAGGCTGGACGTGGGCGCAGACCGCCAGCAGCGATGGCGTGAGAGAGAGTACCGATCCTTCACGCGCCGCCGATGTCGAGCGCAAAGCGCAAACTATGTCCGGTCAGAGCGGCAGCGAAACTGGGGCATCGGGGCAAGAAATCAAATCGCAGGAAAAGGCGAAAAAATCGAAAAAGTTGAAGAAGAGATCTCGCCAGCAGGGTACTAAGGGCGGCACGGGTACCTCTTCATAAACGCCAGAATCTCTCTGTGGCACTGTCTCTGGTACAGTGCCACGATGAACAAGTCAACTCTGGATCGCATACTGCAATCGCAAGGCGTTGGTACGCGCAAATGGTGCCGACAGCTGATCGAGGCGGGTGAGGTCAGCGTTCATGGTGAGATCGTCACCGACTACAAGAGAAGCTTCGAAACCTCGGGATTTCGATTTCGCCTGTTTGATGAAGACTGGGAGTACCGTGAATTCGTCTACCTCGCGCTGAACAAGCCGCCAGATGTGGAATGCTCTCGCAAGCCCAGTCATCGCCCCGGCGTGATGAGTCTGCTGCCAGAGGAATTCAGCTGGCGTGGCGTCCAGGCCATAGGCCGTCTTGATCATGACACGACGGGGTTGCTGCTGCTGACGGATGATGGCAGCTTCAATCATGCGATGTCGTCGCCCAAGCGGCATGTCCCCAAGCTGTATCTCGCCACCACGCGGGATCCGGTCACGCCCGCGCTGGTCGAGCATCTGCTGAAAGGCGTTCAGCTCAGTGACGAGCCCGCGCCGCTGGCGGCACTGCGCTGCGAGCCGCGCGGCACTCATCAGCTAGAGATCGTGATCGAGCAGGGCAAATATCATCAGGTCAAGCGCATGCTGGCTGCAGCCGGCAATCATTGTGAAGCATTGCAGCGCACCGCGATCGGCGGGTTGGCGCTGGAATCGCTGGCGTTGCAAGAAGGTGAGTGGCGATATCTCGATACCGCAGAGCTGGCGCTGCTAAGCACCGAGGCGGCATGAAAGCCATCATGCTCTGAACCGAACAACGATGAACCCTGTTGAGTAACCGTTCGCCGATTCGGGCTGCTCATCGAGTGATCCGATAACAGGGTTTATACACCGAGCCCGGTAGCTTCATCCTCCCCTGATCGACAAAAACCGACAATAGCTCATCGAGCTGCGCCATGAGCCGGGAGTCGCCCTGTATCTCGAACAAGCCGTGCTTTTCAATTGCCTGTATCCCCTGCAGCTTCACATTACCGGCGACCACGCCTGAGAACGCTCTGCGAAGGTTGGCAGCCAGCTGGTGCTCGGGTTGCTGCATGTGCAAATTGAGACTGTGCATGGATGCATGTGTCGGAGTAAAGGGCTGCTGGAATGCAGGATCGATATGTAATTTCCAGTTGAAGTAATACGCGTCTCCGTGCGACTTGCGATAACCGCGGACAAGAGCGATTCCCTCCTGCGCCGCTCTAGCCACGCCGGATGGATCACCAATGATTACCTGATACAGCTCTTGTGCTTTCGGCCCTAGTGTCGCGCCAATGAATGCATCAATCTGGGAAAAATAAGAAGCTGATTCCTCGGGGCCAGTAAAGATCAGCGGGAAGGGGAGCGCTTGGTTTTCCGGGTGCAGCAGGATCCCCAGCAGGTACAGGATTTCCTCTGCCGTGCCCACGCCGCCTGGGAAGACAATGATCGCATGACCGGTGCGCACGAAGGCTTCAAGCCGCTTCTCAATATCCGGCAAGATGACAAGATTATTGACGATAGGATTTGGTGATTCCGCTGCGATGATGCCTGGTTCAGAAAAACCGAGATAACGTCCGCGGGAGATACGCTGTTTTGCATGTCCGATGGTTGCACCTTTCATCGGCCCCTTCATGGCACCCGGGCCACAGCCGGTACAGATATCCAGCCCGCGCAGTCCCAGCTCATAGCCGACTCGCTTCGAGTAGTCATATTCGCTGCGTGATATCGAGTGCCCACCCCAGCACACTACCAACTTGGGGTCTTCTGCGCGCTGCATTACATCGGCATTGCGCAAGATATGAAATACAAAATCTGTCAGAAGCGCGCTGTCAGTCTCGCCATCATTTGGTACTGGCCGATCGCTCGCCGTGAAAAGAATGTCGCGAAGCACTGCAAACAGATGCTCGCGAATGCCGCGTATCATTTCGCCATCCACAAATGCCGATGCAGGCGCTCCCCGAATAAATAGCTTGATCCCACGTTCACGGTGCACGACCCGAACATCAAAGTCAGGGTAGCGTTCCATCAACGCCCTGCCGTCGTCCAGATAGTTGCCTGTGCTCAACACGGCCAGCGCACAATTGCGGAAACTCTGATAAAGGCCAGTCTGCCCTTGGTCTAGCAGCCGGGCAATTTCTGCCTTTGACAGAATGTCCAGCTTACCTTCTGGCGAAATGACGCTGTCGACAACCGGATAGTCCATGTCCATCGAATAGCCGTTGATCCAGTTGTGATCTTACCTCGCGGCTGGTCAGTTCGCCGAACTGGCAGGATTGTCGGCCCGCGGCAGCGGCATTACTCATATTCAAGAATCTTGATTTTTATCAACCGAATCACCTCAGAAAATCACTGCTCAAACGTCGTCATCGAGCGATCATCCGGATTTGCGGCACTCCATGGAGTATCAGTGCTCGTACAAGGCTGATCTTTGCCCGATGTCTGATTATTTATTTCAGGACCGCATGTGAACACCAATGACTCTCCACAGACTGCATCGCTGATCACCGGCACAGTCAATTCGACGGTGGCGAACGCTGTGCCTCTGGAACAAATGCTAGCCTTGCTGCCTGATCTGGTATTTATCCATGATCTGCAGCAATCGCGTCATATCTACTGCAGCGCGCGCCTTGAGACAGTGCTGGGTCTGAGTACAGAGCAGTTTCTGAACTCAGGTTTTGGCGGCGATCCCGAGCTGTTCCATTCGGATGATCGTGAACTGCTGCACGAATGGTCTGCGCGTCTGAAGAAGTTGAAGGATCATGAAATTACTCAGGTCGAATACCGCATGCGCCACGCGGATGGGCGCTGGCGCCGGCTTCGTGTCAAGGCGGCGCCAGCGTTTCGTGATCAGCAAGGGATTCTTCGACTGCTGTCGTGCAGCGCCACCGACATCACCGAGCAGACTCAGGCCGGACCGATGTTGACTCAGCATGATGAGATCCTTCGGCTGATACTCAACAGCATGACCGAAGGCGTTATTGTCTGCGATCAGCACGGCAAGACCTTGATGGTCAACCGTTCGGCCGAGCGCATGCTGAAGCTGGATGAGCCGCTGACGCGACTGTCGCAAATCCGCCGTGCGCAAGCGGCTGAAACCAGAAAAGGCGAAAGCTTTCGTCTGTGGCATCAGCATCCTCTGGTACGCGCACTGAAGGGTGAGACGCTTTCGGACCAGGAACTGGCGCTGTATGACCGGCGGCGCGACCTGGCCGTGACGCTCAGCCACTCTGCCGCTCCGCTGACAGACGGCGAGGGAAAGATCATTGGAGCAGTGGATGTCTTTCGCGACGTGACCGAAAGCCATCGCGCACTACAGGAGCTTCAAAGAGCAGAGGAGCACTTCCGCCTGTTGGTCGAGGGCACGACGGATTATGCGATTTTCATGCTGGATGGCTCAGGACATATTGTCAGTTGGAACCCCGGCGCCGAGCGCATTCTTGGCTATCGCAAGGCGGAAATCGTGGGTAGTCATGTCTCCGTGTTTTTTACCCCCGAAGACCAGGAAAAAGGCGAGCCCCAACGTCTGCTGCGACAGGCCGCGCTCGATGGACGCAGTGAGGAAGACAGCTGGCGTGTCAGAAAAGACGGCCAGCGGTTCTGGTGTACCGGTGCGATGGGTGCACTGCATGACAGCGCGGGACGCGTACAGGGTTTCGTTGAAATCATGCGCGACAACACGGAGCGGCGACTGGCCGAACAAAATGCCTTTTTCCTCGCCAACCATGATCCGCTCACCGGCTTGCCCAATCGCGCCCGCTTCATGGAGCGGCTGCACGAGGCGCTCATCAATGCCGACCGCGACACCACACGGGTCGCGGTGCTGCTGCTGGATCTGGATCGGTTCAAATCGATCAACGATCACCTCGGTCATCCTGCTGGTGACGAACTCTTGCGGCTGGTCGCGCAACGCTTGCTGCGCTGCGTTCGCGAGACAGATACCGTGGCGCGCCTCGGCGGCGACGAATTTGTCGTCATCCTCACCCGACTGAAATCGCTATCCGCGGCTGAGCTCATCGCGGAGAATATCGTTCGCGAATTGGGCCACAACTACGAGATCGAGCATCAGCTCATCAAGAGTGGCGCATCGGTGGGCATTGCGATGTATCCGCAGGATGGGCAGGACACCGGCGAATTGCTGCAAAAAGCCGACCTGGCCATGTACCGCGCCAAGGCTAGCGGACGAAACCGGTTTCGGGTGTTTGCACCAAGCATGCTCACCGAGGTGCAGCTACGCCAGACGCAAGAGGATTTGCTCAGACAGTCGGTAGAGCAGGGTGACTTCGAACTGGTCTATCAACCGCAGATCGATCTTCAAACGCTGGCCTTTGTGGCTGTCGAAGCCTTGCTACGTTGCCGCAATCACGGGCTGATGACGCTGTCGGCCAAGGCCTTGATCGCGCTGGCCGAGGAAATTGGCGTAATCAATGATCTGGGCAGCTGGGTCATGCGCGCCGCCTGCATACAGATGGGCCGCTGGCGCGCAGCCGGGTTGCCGGAATTCCGGATCGCAGTCAATGTCTCTGCCGCGCAGCTGCTGGATCCTTTGTTTCCGGGGATGATGCGTTCCGCGCTGCAGGATGCCGCCCTGCCGCCGCGCCTTCTCGAGATCGAGGTCAACGAGAGCGCGCTAGTATTGGTGAGGGAGGGGCAGAGCATGGTGCTTGACCACCTGAAGTCGATCGGCGTGTCGATTAGCATTGATGACTTTGGCACGGGTATTTCCACGCTATCGTTTCTGAAGGATTTTCCGGTCGATGTGCTCAAGCTCGATCCGGCGCTCATACGCAATCTGCCACGCGACCGAGAGGATGCTGCCATCGTTTCTGCTATCGTCAAACTGGCGAAGGATTTGAATATCAAAGTCGTGGCCGAGGGTGTGGAGACTGTGGAACAG
>JBEDGK010000158.1:0-11291 GCA_041174665.1 Pseudomonadota bacterium | reverse complement strand
GCTGAGAGCCATGTCGATCGCTCGATTCATGGTCCTAGCGACTTCATTCGCACCAATGTCGATGGCACCTTCAGTCTACTGGAGGCAGCACGTGCCTACTGCGCTGGCCTGTCCGACACCGACAAGAACAATTTTCGGTTCTTGCATGTATCGACTGATGAGGTATTCGGTACGCTGAGTCCGACCGACCCGCCATTTTCCGAGACTACTCCCTACGCACCTAACAGCCCCTACTCGGCATCAAAGGCAGCCTCAGACCATCTGGTGCGTGCCTGGCATCACACGTATGGCTTGCCGGTACTGACCAGCAATTGCTCGAACAATTACGGGCCGCTGCAGTTTCCCGAAAAGCTGGTGCCTTTGATGATCGCCAATGCACTGGCAGGCAAGCCGCTGCCCATTTATGGCGATGGTCAGCAGGTTCGCGACTGGCTCTATGTGGGCGATCATTGCAGCGCGATACGCCGCATTCTGACCGATGGCAAGCCGGGGGAGACCTACAACATCGGCGGCTGGAATGAAAAGGCCAATATCGATGTCGTGCACACGCTATGCGATTTGCTGGATGAACTGGCGCCTGGCAAGCAGTCTTATCGACAGCAGATCACCTATGTGACCGATCGCCCCGGTCATGATCGCCGTTATGCGATCGATGCGCGCAAGACAGAGCGTGAGCTCGGGTGGCGTCCAGCAGAAACTTTCGAGACAGGCATGCGCAAGACGGTGCAGTGGTATTTGGCCAATCAGGAATGGGTGCGCAAGATTCAATCCGGCGATTACCTGAAATGGATAGACCGTAACTACAGCCAGCGCACAGGGAGCACCGCATGAGCGACAAGCACAACCGACGCGGCATCATTCTTGCTGGCGGATCTGGAACGCGTTTGTATCCGGTGACCATGGCGGTCTCCAAGCAGTTGATGCCGGTGTACGACAAGCCCATGATCTACTACCCGCTGACGACGCTGATGTTGTCTGGTATGCGCGACATCCTGCTGATATCGACACCGCAGGACACGCCGCGATTTGAGGCATTGCTGGGCGATGGGAGTCAGTGGGGAATCCATATTCAGTATGCGGTACAACCCTCGCCGGACGGGCTTGCCCAGGCTTTCATTATTGGGCGTGAATTTGTAGGTAATCATGACTCGGCGCTGATCCTTGGAGACAATCTGTTCTATGGCCATGACTTCGATGGCAAGCTGCGCGCCGCCAATGACCGTAGTGATGGCGCCTCCGTGTTCGCCTATCATGTCGAGGATCCCGAGCGCTACGGCGTTGTCGGATTTGATGCCAATCGGCGCGCGATCAGTATCGAAGAAAAACCAAAGCATCCCCAATCCAATTACGCAGTAACCGGGCTGTATTTTTATGATCGTCAGGTATGCGATATTGCTGCCAGCATCAAGCCGTCTGCCCGCGGCGAACTCGAAATCACTGACGTTAACAAGATCTATCTCCAGCAAAAAGAGCTGCATGTCGAGCTGATGGGACGCGGGATGGCATGGCTGGATACCGGTACGCATGAATCCCTGCTGGAAGCGGCACAGTTCATTGCCACGCTCGAAAAGCGACAAGGCCTGAAAGTCGCTTGCCCCGAGGAAGTCGCTTATCGCAAAGGCTATATTGATGCAGCACAGCTCGAGAAGCTGGCCGAGCCTCTGAAGAAGAATACCTACGGCCAATATCTGCTACGCCTGCTGAAAGACAAGGTGTACTGACACCATGAATGTAATCAAGACAGCAATACCCGATGTGCTGATCATCGAGCCCAAAGTATTTGGCGATTCACGCGGGTTTTTCTTTGAAAGTCACAACCAGCGGCGCTTTGAAGAGCTGACCGGTGTGCATTTGCCCTTTGTGCAAGACAATCATTCGCGTTCTGCACGCGGTGTACTGCGCGGCTTGCATTACCAGATGCATCAGCCACAAGGAAAACTGGTGCGTGTCACGCAAGGTGAAGTATTCGATGTCGCGGTCGACATGCGACGGAGTTCGCCGACTTTCGGTCAATCCGTTTCGGTGCGATTGTCCGCTGAGAGTCACCGGCAGCTATGGATACCGCCGGGTTTTGCGCATGGCTTTCTGGTGACCACCGATAGTGCAGATTTTTTGTACAAGACCACCGATTACTATGCGCCAGAGCATGAGCGGACCTTGTTATGGAATGACCCGGTGCTGGACATCGACTGGCCGCTGCAAGGTGAACCCGTGCTGTCCGAGAAAGACAAGGTGGGTGTGCCGCTCGCTCAGGCTGACTCCTACCCATGAAGATACTGGTCACGGGCCGCGATGGCCAGGTAGGCGGGGAGCTGGCGAGAGCGCTTGTCGGGCTGGGTGACCTCATTGTTCTCGGTCGTACCCACATGGATTTGTCAGATCCTGACTCGATACGCCATGCGATTCGTGCAGAGCGTCCGGCGCTGATCATCAACGCGGCGGCGTATACCGCGGTGGATCTGGCAGAATCCGAGCAAGCGCTCGCTTATGCAATCAATGCGCGAGCGCCTGGCATCCTCGCAGAAGAGGCAAAACATCTAGGCGCCGCACTAATTCACTATTCGACCGACTATGTCTACGATGGCAGCAAGCAGGTGCCTTGGACTGAAACCGATGCGACCGGCCCCTTGTCGGTTTATGGACAATCCAAACTCGCGGGTGAGCAGGCCATTGCGGCTGTTGGTGTGCCGCATCTGATTTTTCGAACCAGTTGGGTATATGGCTTGACCGGCAAAAATTTTCTACTGACGATGCTGCGTCTGGCGCAGAGCCGACCTGAGCTGTCTATCGTCAGCGATCAGATCGGCGCGCCGACCTGGAGTCGCACGATTGCCTCGGCAACTGCCGAGGCAATCAAAAAAGCAGAAAATCCTGATCGATTGAGCGAACTCAGCGGTGTTTATCATCTGTGCGCTGGCGGTCAGACCAGCTGGTATGGTTTTGCCGAGAAGATTTTCTCGCATCCTTTCGTGGCGCAAAAGCCAACGCTCAAGCCCATTCCTACGAAAGACTATCCGACGCCAGCGCAACGCCCGAAGAATTCCGTGATGAACACGACATCATTCCAGCAGAATTTCGGATCGCTGCCAGCATGGGACGAGGCGCTCGCAGTCTGTCTGTCGAGTATTCCTGCTGAGGCACCGCACCTCTTGCAAACGATCTGAATACACCGGATCGACTGAGTAAACAGAATTCACCGAAACCACTGACCGAACAACTATGGCAAACAGCAACGCAAGCCTGACACCGGGCATTTTCAAGGCGTATGACATTCGCGGCGTGCTTGGCAAGACGCTCGACATCCGTATTGCGCGGCAAATCGGCCAGGCATTCGGCAGCGCTGCACTCATCAAAGGTGAAAAGACCGTCGTCATAGGACGTGATGGTCGGCTGAGCGGCCCGTCGCTGTCCGCTGCGCTGGCCGAGGGCTTGCAATCCGCAGGAGTGGACGTGATCGATGTCGGCATGGTGGCGACTCCCATGCTGTACTTCGCGACTTACGCTCTGGGCGCGCCCAGCGGCATCATGGTCACCGGTAGTCACAATCCGCCGGATTACAACGGCTTCAAGATGGTGCTGGCCGGCGAGGCAATCTATGGCGAGACCATACAGCGACTCTATCAGCGCATTCTTGCCAGTGATTTTTCGAGCGGTCAAGGCGGATATCGCCAGCACGACATTCGCGAGGCCTACCTGGCGCGCATCATCGGCGACATCAAGCTGGCGAAACCGATGAAGCTCGCGATCGATTGCGGCAATGGCGTTGCCGGTGCAGTTGCCGGGGATCTGTATCGTGGACTGGGTTGCGAGGTTATCGAGTTATTCTGCGATGTTGATGGCAATTTCCCCAATCACCATCCTGATCCTGCCCATCCCGAAAACCTTGAAGATCTGATTCATGCGTTGCGAACGACGGATGCGGTGCTCGGTCTGGCATTCGATGGCGATGGCGACCGACTGGGTGTCGTCACCAAGGATGGACAGATCATCTATCCCGATCGTCAGCTGATGCTGTTTGCGCAGGAGGTGCTATCGCGTCATCCGGGCGCGCCGATTTTGTATGACGTGAAATGCAGTCGTCATGTGGCCGAGGTCGTGAAGGCTGCGGGTGGCGAGCCACTGATGGGCAAGACGGGACACTCGCTGGTGAAGGCGAGGATGAGAGAGACTCAGGCGCCACTGGGCGGCGAAATGAGCGGTCATGTGTTCTTCAAGGATCGCTGGTATGGCTTTGATGATGGTCTGTATGCCGGCGCGCGCCTGATCGAGATACTCTCCAGCGTGGCGGATCCCAGTGCCACGCTGAATGCTTTGCCACAGTCGTTGTCAACGCCCGAATTGCAGATCAAATGTGCCGAGGGAGAGAACCACGTCCTCGTCGAGCGGCTGCAGAGAGAAGCCCGCTGGCCCGATGCAAAACAGGTACTCACTATTGATGGTGTTCGAGTCGAATACGCTGATGGCTTTGGGCTGGTGCGGGCATCGAATACCACGCCAGTACTGGTGCTGCGCTTCGAGGCGGAGAACGAAGACGCGCTCTCTCGCATACAGCAGTCGTTGGGCAAGGCCATCCGCCAAGTCAAGCCGGATGCCGAGCTGCCTTTTGCGGCCTGAGTGTCACGCTGAATGCCCCTGCTGACGCTGCGAGTCTACTCCGCGCTCTGGTGGCTGCTGCTGCCTCTCGTGCTGCTACGCCTGTGGTGGCGCGGTCGCAAGGAAGCAGGCTATCGCCGGCACATTGCCGAGCGTTTCGGATTGGGTGCTCACTTTCCATCGCCGCTGATCTGGGTACATGCGGTATCCGTTGGCGAGACGCGCGCGTCCGAGCCGCTGATACGGGCGCTGCTCAAACAATACCCGCAATATCAGATTCTGCTCACGCACATGACGCCCACTGGCCGTGCGACGGGAGCTACCCTGTTCGGCAAGGATTCGCGGGTTCTGCAGTCCTACCTTCCGTATGACACCTTGAGCATGACCCGGCATTTCGTGCAAGCGACCCGGCCATCGCTGTGCGTACTGATGGAAACCGAAGTCTGGCCAGCACTGATACACAGCTGCCATCAGGAGAGCGTACCTGTCGCACTGGTCAATGCGCGCTTGTCAGAAAAATCTTTGCGCCAAGCGCAGCGTTTTGCCGGTCTGTTCAGAGAGGCCGCGAAGAAGATAAGCTTGTTCGCTGCACAGACCCAAGCCGATGCCGAGCGCTTGCGCCAACTCGGAGCCGAGAACGTTACCGTCACCGGCAGCCTGAAATTCGATATCGCCCCGCCTGAGCCGATGATTGAGCTGGGAGCACAATGGCGCCGTCAATTCGGGCAACGCCCGGTGTTACTGTGCGCGAGCACGCGCGAGGGTGAAGAAATCTTGCTGCTCGATGCGTATATGCGTGCGACGCTTCCGCAAGAGACGCTACTGATCATCGTTCCGCGCCATCCGCAGCGCTTTGCAGAAGTCGCGCGGCTTCTGGATCAGCGAGGGCTCGATTATCTGCGTCGTTCACAACTCGGACCGGAGTCGCTGTCACCGCATGTTCATATACTGCTGGGAGATTCACTGGGAGAGCTGTTTGCCTTCTACACAGTCTCTGACATGGCCTTCATCGGCGGCAGCCTGTTGCCACTTGGCGGACAGAATCTGATCGAGGCCCTGTCATGCGGTAAACCAGTGTTTGTCGGACCGCATACCTTCAATTTTGCGCAGATCACCGAGGATGCTGTTCAGTCGGGTGTCGCGGTGCGAGTAAGCGATGCAAACGAGTTGTTCAACCAGTGGCTGGCGTGGTTAATCGACCGCGATAAACTAGCAGAAGTATCCGCAAGTGCAGCGCAGTTCACGCACGTGCACCGCGGCGCGACCGAAAAAACGGTACGACTGCTTTCCGGTATGCTGAATCAGCTACAGGTCAACCTCGTGCGCGAGTCAGGTAAATTCTAGTACCTGCAAACCCATGACGGCGGCAGCTTTTTGCAAACGTTTGTCGAAACAGGCGAAAGTCATCTGTCCGTTCGCGCCTTGATGCAATCGCTGTGCCGCTGCTAGCTGAACGCTGTCATAGGCCCTCAGCGCAAACGCCTCCGCGATGTCGCCCGCCAGCTTGACCAGCTTCTGGTTCATCTCGATGACTGCAAAATCCAGCCACATTTGCTCGAACCGGGTTCGCCCAGAATCGATGGTGTCAGCATCTTCAGGTATTTCACGTGCTCGCCTTGCCATCGCAGCCATCATTTCCGCCCAGGCGATTCTGCATACCGAAATGGCAGACGCTTGTTGAGCTGCTTCAAGCATTTGTCCGCTGTGCTCTTCGTCGATGAAGAGCTTTGCAAGCGCAGAAGTGTCGCAAAACAAAATCAAGCGCGATCTTCCTGAATCATTGTGCTGAGAGGCTTGCCGCCGGGAGAGAGCTTGGGCAAGTGCTCGAGGAAAGCTCAGGCGGTGCTGGAAACAGGTTTCCGGCGATTGTGCCTGCAAGAGATCGTCGCATTCACTGCAGTGCAGAATGTGCGTTCAAGAGCAGTGATGTCGAGAATTGGCATGGTTTACGAAGGAGAGACCTTCGAACATCCGGGCATTGCGCCCGGACATCCCTTAAAAATGCACGTGCTGTATCGAATCAAAAATTCATTTACTGCTTCTCCGGCTCGGTAAATCCTCCGCCCAGCGAACGATACAGGTCGACCGTATTCGTCAGCCTCAGCAGCTGCGACTGCACCAGCGCCTGTTCGGCATTGAACAATTCACGCTCGGCATCCAGCACATCCAGATAGCTGGAGATACCATTCTGATAGCGTGCCTGTGCGAGTGACAGACGCTCGAATTGCGCATCACGGACAGCCTTCTGCGCATCGATCTCTTCCGCCAGTGTCGCACGGGCGGCCAGTGCATCGGCGACTTCACGGAAAGCGACCTGAATGGTTTTTTCATAGTTGGAGATCGCGATATTGCTTCTTACTTCTGCCAGGTTCAGACCTGATTTGTTGCGCCCATTGTCAAAGATGGGAAGCACCAGCTGGGGTGCGAAATTCCAGGTGCGTGAACTGGTATCGAATAAATCACCGAGATCACCGCTGGCCAGTCCAAAGCCAGTGGTGAGCGAGATGCGCGGGAAAAAAGCAGCGCGGGCGGCGGCGATATTGGCCTGGCTGGCGCGCAACCTCTGCTCGGCGGCTCGTATATCAGGACGATGGGAGAGCAGATCCGATGGCAAACCGGCACCGATATCAGCGGTGATCACTTGATTCGACAGCGTGGCGGTCTGGGGTGGCATTTTCATGCCGTAGCCCGTGAGCAGCGTCAGCGCATTCACGGCCAGTGCGTGCTGCCGACGCAAGGCAAGTAACGATACGCGCGCCGATTGCACCAGCGTTTCGCTCTGCTGGAATTCCAATGCATTGGTAATACCTGCATCAAGGCGTTTCTTCACCAGTTCGCGCGAGCTTTCCCGGGCCTTGTAAGTGCGCTCTGCCAATTGCCTTTGCTCTGCCAACGCGCGCTCGGTCAGCCAGGCCTTGGCCACTTCGCTCACCAGTGAAATCTGGAATGCGCGACGCGCCTCTTCCGTGGCGAGGTATTGGGACAGCGCAGCCGCCGACAGATTTTTTACCCTGCCAAAGAAATCCAGCTCAAACGCGGCCATCCCAAGACCCACTTGATACACTGTGTTTTCGCGCATCGTGCCAGCCAGGAGTTGGCGCGATGTACTCAAACCGCCAGTCGCATTGATAGTGGGTAGCTGGTCCGCGCGCTGAATGTTGTAAAGCGCACGGGCTTCTTCGATGCGCAGTACCGCTGTTTTCAGATCGCGATTGTTGCTCAGCGCAGCGCCGATGACTTCGCGAAGATCAGGGTTTTGAAAAAATTCATTCCAGCCGATATCGCCAACAGATTTTGTCGCCGTACTGTCACCCTCAGGATACATCGAGGGCACGGGTGCTGCCGGCTTGAAAAAAGTCGGCATGATCTGGCAGCCTGAGAGTGCCATGGCGCCAGTCAGTGCGACGATAGGAAGAGTGAGCTTTTTTGTCATTGTTATGCCTCGTTCTGATGCAAGTGGGCAGCATACAGTTTGCGCTGTCGCTCATTACCCTTGAAGATGCGACGAACTACCACGAAAAAAACCGGTACAAAGAAAACGGCCAGCACCGTAGCGGTGATCATCCCGCCCATCACGCCAGTGCCGATCGCTCGCTGACTGGCTGAGCCCGCACCCGTTGCGACCACCAGCGGCAGCACGCCGAGTATGAAGGCCAGCGAAGTCATGATGATTGGGCGGAAGCGAAGCTTCACGGCAGTGAGCGTGGCCTCTATCAGGTCCATGCCATCGGCCTGCAAGTCTTTTGCGAATTCAATAATGAGGATGGCGTTTTTTGCTGACAAGCCAATGATGGCGATCAAGCCGACCTTGAAATACACATCGTTTGGCATGCCCCGGAACAAGGTGAAGGCAACCGCGCCCAGAACGCCCAGCGGCACGACCAGTAGCACGGCCAACGGGATGGAAGTGCTCTCGTAGAGGGCGGCCAGTACGAGGAAGACCGCCAGCAGTGATAGCGCAAACAGCAGCATCGCAGTGGAGCCTGCAGCCTTTTCCTCGAACGACTGACCGGCCCACTCATAGCCTATGCCCGAGGGCAGTTGTGCGATCAGCCGTTCGACTTCAGCCAATGCATCGCCGGACGACGCGCCCGGTGCAGCGTCGCCCTGTATCTTCATTGCCGGATAACCGTTGAAGCGTATCAACTGCACCGGGCCATTGATCCAGTGACTGCGCATGAAGGCTGACATCGGCACCATATTGCCTTGTGCATTGCGGATGTGCAGCTTCTCCAGGTCTTCAGGCATCAGCCGCTTTTCGGCAGTCGCCTGCACGATCACGCGCTGCTGCCGGCCCACGTTGGGGAAGTCATTGACATAGGTCGAGCCAAAGGTACCAGCGAGTGTCGCATTAATGTCTGCGACGGTGAGACCCAGTGCATTGGCTTTGTCGCGGTCGATCTCCAGTTTCAGCTGCGGAGAATCTTCCATGCCTTCAGGCCGCGCGCCTTTGATCACAGGACTCTTGGACATCATGCCCAGCAGCTGATTGCGCGCCGCCAGTAGCGCATCATGACCCAGCCCCGCGCGGTCTTGCAGGCGCAGTGAGAAGCCAGTCGCATTGCCAAGCTCGCGGATCGCCGGCGGATTTACCGTGAAAACGATTGCATCGCGTATGGTCGCCATCAGGGAGAGCGCTTTGGTCGCGATACCTTGCGAGCTAAGTTCAGGCGTGGTGCGTTCTTTCCAGTCTTTCAGAGGTACGAATAGCAGCCCGCCATTTTGTCCATTGCCAGAAAAGCTGTAGCCGATCACAGACACGATGGCCTCCGCACCCGGCTCTTTCAGAAAATATGCCTCAGCTTGTTTCATCACTTCCAGCGTGCGGCCTGTGCTGGCACCCGGTGGGAGCTGGACATTGGCCAGCAGATAGCCTTGGTCTTCGGCAGGCAGGAATGATGTTGGCATGCGTACCGCCATCCAGACCACCGCCGCAACGATTACGCCGTAGAGCACCATATAGCGCAGCGTCGATTTCAGAATTTTCTGCACACCGGTCTGGTAGCTGTTGGTCGTGCGTCTGAACAAGCGATTGAACGCACCAAACAAACCTTTGCGTTCGTGATGATTGGGATCAATGGGTTTGAGCAGCGTCGCGCACAGTGCGGGCGTGAGGGTCAGCGCCATGATGGCTGAAAACACCATGGATGACACCATCGAGATCGAGAACTGCCGATAGATCGCGCCCACCGAGCCAGTGAAGAAAGCCATCGGCACGAATACTGCAATCAGTACCGCCGTTATGCCGATGATGGCGCCAGTGATCTGACTCATGGCTTTGATCGTGGCTTCGCGCGGCGGCAAGCCTTCTTCACTCATGATGCGCTCAACGTTTTCCACCACGACGATCGCATCGTCGACCAGAATACCGATCGCCAGCACCATGCCGAACATGGTCAGCACATTGATCGAGTAACCGAATACCATCATGGTGGCGAAGGTGCCCATCAGGGACACCGGCACCACGATGGCTGGGATCAGGGTGTAGCGCAGGCTTTGCAGGAACAACAGCATTACCAGGAATACCAGTATCACCGCCTCGACCAAGGTTTTGACCACTTCCTCGATCGAGATATTGATGAACAGCGAGGTGTCGTAGGGGATCTTGTAGTCGACGCCAGGCGGGAAATATTTTTTCAGCTCGGCCATCTTGGCGCGCACCAGCTTCGCCGTCTCAAGTGCATTGGCTGTCGGTGTCAGCTGAATGCCAACTGCGGCAATATCCTTGCCGTTCAGGCGTGCTGCAAAGCCATACGACTGCCCAGCGACTTCGACGCTACCGATATCTCGTATGCGTACAGTCGCGCCGCCGGGCGTAGCGCGCAGCACGATGTTACCGAACTCTTCGGGTGTGGCGAGCTGCCCCGTTACTACGATCGATGTGGCGATGCGCTGCTTGGCAGGCGCCGGCAGATCACCGAGGATACCGGCGGAAAACTGCGCGTTTTGGGCTTTGATGGCCTGCACGACATCGGTCGGTGTCAGCTTGAAGCCCAGCAGTTTGTCCGGATCAACCCAGACCCGCATCGCGCGCTCGGTGCCGAACAGCTGCGCGACACCGACGCCGGGGATACGCTTGATTTCGTTGAGTACGTTGCGCGCCAGGTAGTCGCCCAGCGCCACCGGCGATTGCTCGCCCGTGGTCGAGATCAGGTTCACGAACATCAGCAGGTTGCTGCGTGCACGCGTGATCGTCACGCCTTGCTGCACGACAGCCTGCGGCAGCCGTGCCTCGATACGCTTGAGGCGGTTCTGCACGTCGACGGCTGCGAGTTCGGGATTGGTGCCGTTCTTGAATGTGACCGACACCGTCGAACTACCATCCGACTGGCTCTGAGATTCGATGTAGAGCATGTTTTCCGCGCCATTCATCTCTTGCTCGATGAGGCTGGTGACGCTCTCGTCCACTGTCTTTGCTGAGGCACCCGGATAGATCGAGTTGACGATGATGGTCGGTGGTGCAATCTGCGGATACTGCGAGACAGGGAGCTTGGGAATGGCGAGCACACCGGCCAGCAAGACGAACAGCGCGATCACCCAGGCAAATACCGGGCGGTCGATGAAAAACTTTGCCATAGCGGTGCTTCCTTATTTTTTCTCGGGCGTGGCGGCGGCAGGGGCCGCAGCAGCGGGCGCAGCACCTGCGGGCGCACCGCCCGGTTGCCATGGGCTGGGCTTGACCGTTGCGCCCGGTTTGG
>JBEDGK010000157.1:0-7128 GCA_041174665.1 Pseudomonadota bacterium | reverse complement strand
GTCTGTAATGTGTTCGCCCGAGAGTTTGTAGATCAGCCAGGAATCCACCGTGCCAAACGCCAGCTCGCCTTTTTCTGCGCGTGCTCGGGCTCCGGGAACATTGTCCAGCAGCCAGCGGAGTTTGGTGCCAGAGAAGTACGCATCAATGACCAGACCCGTCTTCTTGCGGAACAGATCGCTCTTGCCTTCCGATTTCAGCATATCGCACAGCCCGGCAGCACGGCGGTCCTGCCAGACAATGGCGTGCGCCACCGGCTCACCCGTCTTGCGATCCCACAGCACCGAGGTCTCACGCTGATTCGTGATTCCGATACCAGCGATATCCGAGGCTTTGAGATGATGATCCTTCATCACCTGTCGCGCGACCGCAAGCTGAGAACTCCAGATCTCGTTGGCATCATGCTCGACCCAGCCCGGATTCGGGAAAATCTGCCGAAATTCCTGCTGCGCGATACCGTGAATGCGACCGCTGCGATTGAACAGGATCGCGCGCGAACTGGTGGTGCCCTGGTCTATCGCCAGAATATATTGGTCTGCCATGCCAACCTCACAAAATCTCAGAGATCACAGAGATAAAAAATGCGCGGTTAGAGAGATTCTCTAATCGCGCATTCGGGAATCAGGCTGAGCGGCGCAGAGAAGGATCATCTCTGAGCCAGCTCATTGCGCAAAATTATTTTACGCGACCTTCTTTCCATGCCTGGAGCAGCTTCTCGTAAGCGATGGTCTCGCCCTTCGGCTTCTCATTGGCCAGCTTCTTCCACGGAGCGTTGGTATCCGACAGCCACTTGCTCGCATCGCTCTTCTCGTTCAGCTTCGGCGGGCAGTTCTTCATGCCAGCACGCTGCAGACGCTCCATGACCTTGTCCATCTCGTCAGCGAGGTTGTCCATCGCTGCCTGAGGTGTCTTCTCGCCAGTGACCGCAGTCGCGACGTTCTTCCACCAGAGCTGGGCCAGCTTCGGATAATCCGGCACGTTGGTACCTGTCGGCGTCCATGCGACGCGCGCCGGGCTGCGATAGAACTCGATCAGGCCGCCATACTTGTTGGCATTCTTCGTGAAGTACTCATGACGGATGTCCGAGTCACGCACGAAGGTCAAACCCACGATGGACTTCTTCAGCGACGTGGTTTTCGCATTGATGAACTGAGCGTACAGCCAGGCTGCCGACTTGCGCTCGTTTGGCGTCGCCTTGAAGAAGGTCCAGGAGCCAACGTCCTGATAACCATTCTGCATGCCTTCTTTCCAGTACGGGCCGTGCGGGCCGGGCGCCATGCGCCACTTCGGCGAACCGTCGGCATTGTTAACCGCAGGTGCCTTGCTCATCGACGCGGTAAACGCGGTGTACCAGAAAATCTGCTGAGCGATCTGACCCTGACCTGGCACCGGACCGGCTTCAGAGAAGGTCATGCCCATGGCTTCCTTCGGTGAGTACAGCTTCATCCAGTCGATGTACTTGGTCAGCGCATAGACCGCCGCTGGCGAGTTGGTCGCACCACCACGCGACACCGAAGCGCCTACCGGTGTGCACTTGTCTGCGCCGACGCGAATGCCCCACTCATCGATCGGCATACCGTTCGGGATGCCCTTGTCGGCAGTACCCGCCATCGACAGCCATGCATCGGTGAAGCGCCAGCCCAGCGATGGATCTTTCTTGCCGTAGTCCATGTGGCCGTAGATTTTCTTGCCATCGATCTCCTTCACATCATTCGTGAAGAAGTTGGCGATGTCTTCATACGCCGACCAGTTCTGCGGCACGCCCAGCTCATAGCCATACTTGGCCTTGAACTTGTCCTGCAGATCCTTGCGCGCGAACAGATCAGCACGGAACCAGTACAGGTTGGCAAACTGCTGATCAGGCAGCTGATAAATCTTCTTGTCCGGACCAGTCACGAAGCTGATACCGATGAAGTCTTTCAGATCCAGGCCGGGGTTGGTGAACTCCTTGCCAGCGCCGGCCATGAAATCCGACAGCGGCTCGATCGCGCCGTAGCGGAAGTGAGTACCGATCAGGTCGGAGTCCGAGATCCAGCCGTCATAGATCGACTTACCCGATTGCATCGAGGTCTGCAGCTTCTCAACCACATCACCTTCCTGAATCAGGTCATGCTTGACCTTGATGCCCGTGATCTCTTCAAAGGCCTTCGCCATGGTCTTGGACTCATACACGTGCGTGTCGATGGTTTCAGACACGACGTTGATTTCCGTGACGCCCTTGGCCTTGAGCTTGGCAGCGGCATCGATGAACCATTTCATTTCATCGAGCTGCTGCTTCTTGGATAGCGTGGAGGGTTGGAATTCATCATTCACCCATTTCTCTGCGGCCTTCATGTCAGCCCAGGACGCGCCTGAGGCCAGCATGGCGGCGACAGCAATCGCACTTAATTTAAGTTTCATCTAGTCTCCTCTTCGCATCTTCCCGGACATACAGACTGACACCGGTGGGAAGAAAACCCGGGGCCAGGATGAATCGAGGCTGACTCAGTATGCTTCTACGTTCAGAACTAACCCCAACGCATCATTACCAGCAACACCAGAAAACCAATAGCGGCCGCCACCCACTGCGTGATGTCCGTCAACCCTGCCCACGCCAGATTCACATAGGCCGCGGATAGCAGCCCGATGAATAGCCGGTCGCCGCGCGTCGTCGGTATCGGCAAAAAACCTTTCCGTTCCACGCTCGGCGAGCGGAGCTGCCACAGGGTCATACCGATCAGCATCAGCACCACGCAGCTGAAGAACACCGCGATCTCGATCGTCCAGGCCATCCATGAAAACGCATTGCCCATCTCAGACCCTCCCCATCGCAAAGCCCTTGGCGATGTAATGCCGGACAAACCAGATCACCAGCGCACCCGGCACAATGGTCAGCGTGCCCGCCGCAGCCAGTACACCCCAGTCCATGCCAGCGGCGGACACCGTGCGCGTCATCGTCGCGGCAATGGGTTTCGCATTCACCGAGGTCAGCGTGCGCGCCAGCAGCAGCTCGACCCAGCTAAACATGAAACAGAAAAAGGCTGTCACGCCGATGCCCGATTTGATCAGCGGCAGGAAGATCTTCACGAAAAATTTCGGGAAGCTGTAGCCATCAATGTAAGCGGTCTCGTCGATCTCTTTCGGGATACCAGACATGAAACCTTCCAGAATCCAGACCGCCAGCGGCACATTGAACAGCAGGTGCGCGAGCGCCACCGCGATATGCGTGTCCATCATGCCGAAAGTCGAGTACAGCTGAAAGAAGGGCAGCAGGAACACCGCAGGCGGTGTCATGCGATTGGTCAGCAGCCAGAAGAACAGGTGCTTGTCGCCGATGAACGAGTAACGCGAGAACGCATAGGCAGCCGGCAGCGCCAGCAGCACCGACATCGCCATGTTCATCGCCACATAGATGATCGAATTGATGTAACCGCTGTACCAGGACTCGTCAGTAAAGATGGTCTTGTAGTTGTCAAAGGTCAGATGCGTCGGCCACATCGTCATCGCGCCGAGGATTTCCTCGTTCGTCTTGAGCGACATGTTGAACATCCAGTAGATGGGCAGCAGTGACAGCGCAAGAAACGCCGCCAGCAAAAAGCGCGAGAGATTCTGACGCATCATGTTTTGTCTCCTGTGCCCACGCGCAGCATCCAGTTATAGAGCACGAACGAGAACAGCAGAATGATCAAGAAGTAGATCAGCGAAAACGCCGCTGCCGGCCCCAGATCAAACTGGCCCACGGCTTTCTGCGTCAGGTATTGCGATAAAAAGGTCGTCGCATTGCCCGGGCCGCCGCCGGTCAGCACGAAAGGCTCGGTATAGATCATGAAGCTGTCCATGAAGCGCAGTAGCACCGCGATCATCAGCACATTGCGCATCTTGGGTAGCTGAATGAAACGGAACACCGCGAAACGTGATGCGCCATCGATCTTCGCCGCCTGATAGTAAGCATCGGGAATCGCACGCAAGCCCGCGTAGCAGAGCAGCACCACCAGCGGCGTCCAGTGCCAGATGTCCATCAGCAGCACAGTCAGCCAGGCATCCATCGAATCGCCCGTATAGTTGTATGAGATGCCGGCATCATTGATCAGCTTGCCCATCAGGCCGATATCGCCACGACCAAAGATCTGCCAGATCGTGCCCACCACATTCCAGGGGATCAGCAGCGGCAGGGCAACGATCACCAGTGACAGCGACGCGCGCCAGCCCTGATGTGGCATGGTCAGTGCCACCCCAATGCCCAGCGGGATCTCGATCGCCAGCACCGCCAGCGAGTACCACAGCTGACGGAAGAATGCGCCGTGCAGGTCTTCATCGCGCATCACTTCCTTGAACCATTCCATGCCGACGAACACGGCCTGATCCGGCCCGAGAATATCCTGCACCGAATAATTCACCACCGTCATCAGCGGCATGATGGCCGAGAAGGCCACCGACAGAATCACGGGCAGTACCAGCCACCAGGCTTTGTTGTTGTGCGTTTTCATGCCACGCGTCTCTCATTCACGTAATACAGGATGCGCTCGTCAGGCAGCCTCACACCGATCGCATCACCGGCATGCACCGGATGCAGTGCGCGCTGCTTGGCGGCGATACGGTGCTCGCCGAGTTGGCAGTCGACCAGCCAGTGGGTGCCCATGTTGCGCGCCGCAATGACTTGCGCGGGCAGACTGCCGCTCGTGCCTGCAGGAACGCACTCGACGAACTCTGGACGAATGCCCAGCGTCAGCGTCTCGCCCATGCGTAGACCGCGGCGCACCGGCAGAAATTCGTTCACGCCAGGAATGCGAACACCATCCGCACTAAATGCCGCCGTGATCAGGTTCATGCCCGGGTTGCCGATGAAATAGCCGACAAAGGTATGCGCTGGTGCTTCGAACAGTTGCTGCGCGCTACCGATCTGCACGACTTCCCCTTCGGTCATGACCACCACCTGATCAGCAAAAGTCAGCGCCTCGATCTGATCGTGCGTCACATAGATCAGCGATAAATTGAGCTCGTGATGAATCTCTTTCAGTTTGCGGCGCAGTAGCCATTTGAGATGCGGATCGATGACTGTCAGCGGTTCATCAAACAGCACTGCGGCGACATCGGGGCGCACCAGACCCCGGCCGAGCGAGATTTTTTGTTTGGCATCCGCAGTCAGGCCACTGGCGCGATGCTTCAAGTCGCCAGTCAGCTCCAGAATCTCGGCAATCTGCGATACGCGCTTGTTGATATCTGCTTGCTTCCAGCCACGATTCTTCAGCGGGAAGGCGAGGTTCTCTCCGACCGTCATCGTGTCGTAGATCACCGGGAACTGAAATACTTGCGCGATATTGCGCGCTTCAGTCGGCAGATTCGTCACGTCCTTGCCATCAAACAGGACCTTGCCCTGCGACGGCTTGACCAGTCCCGAGATGATGTTCAAGAGCGTGGTCTTGCCACAGCCCGACGGTCCCAGCAACGCATAGGCGCCGCCATCAGTCCAGGTCATGTCCATCGGGCGCAGCGCATAGTCCGACGCTTGCGAGGGATTCGATTGGTAGCTGTGCGCGAGGCCAGCGAGCTCTATGCGTGCCATCTCAGACTCCTGCCGCGCCGGGCGCGTAAATCAATGCGCCGTCCGTATTAAATATGAACAGCTCGCCCGGCTGGAAATGCATGGTCGCGGCAGAGCCCAGCGCCAGCTCGTGCACCCCAGTCAGCTGCGCGACCAGCGCGAGGCTGCCACGCTTCATGTGCACAAAGGTTTCCGAGCCGCTGATCTCCGCAAGATCAATCGTGCCTTGCAGCGCGAAATCTTCTGCCTGGGGTGTCGCATGCAGACAGTGCGCGCGCAGGCCGAGGGTGACGCGACTCAAGCCCGTCAGCGTGGACTGTTGTTCGCTCGTGAGTGGCACTGCAATACCATCCGATAGATGGGCGACGCCAGACGACACCTCGGCCTCGAACAGATTGATCGGCGGATCACTGAACGTGCGCGCGGCCTGCACCGACATCGGTCTGTGGAAGACACTGAGCGTCGAGCCATGCTGCAACACGCGGCCTTCATGCATCAGCAGCGTTTGCCCGCCGAGCTGCAGCGCTTCCAGTGGCTCGGTGGTGGCATAGACCACCGTGGTCTCGCCGGAAGAAAAGAGTTCTGTCAGCTCTCGACGCAGCTCTTCGCGCAGCTTGTAATCGAGGTTCACCAAGGGCTCGTCCAGCAGCAAGAGGCTGGCTTGTTTGATCAGCGCGCGCGCGAGGGCGGTGCGCTGCTGCTGGCCGCCAGACAGAGCCGAGGGCGAGCGATCCAGATAGGCCGAGATGTGCAGACGTTCCGCCATCTCGCTGACTTTCTTTTTGATCTGATCATCAGACAGCTTGCCCGCAATGCGTAGCGGCGAGGCGATGTTCTCGAAAACCGACAGCGAGGGATAGTTGATGAACTGCTGATAGACCATCGCCAAATTGCGCTCGCGAACAGGTACGCCAGTGACATCAGCACCATCGACGATGATCTTGCCTTCGGCGGGGCGATCCAGACCGGCCATTACCCGCATCAGCGTTGTCTTGCCGGCCAGCGTAGGGCCGAGCAGCACATTGATCGCGCCGGACGCGAGCGCGACCGTGGTCGGGTAAAGATGGGTGTCAGCGCCAACCCTGACGCTCACGCCTTGCAATTCGAGACGCACTCTATCTCCTCAATGCCGGCCCCGGACAGCGTCCGGGTCGCGTTGGCATTCATTGCCATTTTTATATTGATCGAAGGCTTGATCGCTGCCGTGCGATCCAGTCGTCGATGATCTGCGCCGTCTCTGGCGGCACATGAAGGCCGAGCTTGCTGCGTCGCCAGAGTATATCGGCGCTCGACGAGGCCCATTCAAAATTCATCAGATATTCCAGCTCAGCCGGGTACAGCCCGGCCGCCAGCGGCTCGCCCATGTCCTCCAGCGATCGTCGTCCATCCAACTGTTAGTGGATGCGAGTACCGTACGCGCGAGCGTAGCGAATGATTACATTCGGTGAGAGCCAGGCATACTTATTCTTTAATCCATGCACATATGCTTCGAACTCCAGCACCGAACGATTTTGCGGTGTACTGCCAAACAGGTCGCCGCCGGGAAGACAGGCGTCCGCCGTCCACGCACCCTGGTGATTGCCGAGCCGGGGCGCGATCATCTCCACCG
>JBEDGK010000156.1:0-4287 GCA_041174665.1 Pseudomonadota bacterium | reverse complement strand
CATTCACCGAGCTGCGTAAGTCATGGGACCAGCTCGACGGTCTGGTGCATGCGATCGGCTTTGCACCGCGTGAGGCGATTGCCGGCGATTTCCTCGATGGTCTGTCGCGCGAAAACTTCCGTATCGCTCACGATATCTCTGCCTACAGCTTTCCGGCGATGGCCAAGGCGGCGCTACCGATGCTGTCGAACCATTCCGCGCTATTGACGCTCTCGTATCTCGGCGCGCTGCGCGCGCTGCCGAACTACAACACCATGGGGTTGGCAAAGGCGTCGCTGGAGGCTAGCGTTCGTTATCTCGCCGAATCGTTGGGTAAGCGCGGCGTGCGCGTCAACGGTATCTCGGCCGGCCCGATCAAGACATTGGCGGCGTCAGGCATCAAGGACTTTGGCAAGATACTCAACTTCGTCAAAGAGAATGCGCCACTACGCCGCAATGTGACGATCGATGATGTAGGCAATGCCGCTGCTTTTCTGCTGTCGGATCTGGCCGGTGGCATCACGGGCGAGATCACCTATGTCGATGGCGGGTTTTCGCAGGTGGTGGCAGGGATGGGATCAGACGAGTGAGCGCGACTCGCCAGCGCTAATTACCGCCCCATGGGCGATGTGGTTCCGGCTTTCGCCGGAATGACACTTCCGGCGCCCACCTCGCTTGGAAAAAATGTCACTCCGACCCAGACCGGGGTCCAGCGTCTTTGCCTCGAAGCGCCGAGCAACACATCGCTAACCACAGCCATCCCAATTTGCTGTACAATTCGGCTCGCGTTGGATACAACAGCGCACCGCTGCACGCAGACCCTGAGCAATATTCTGAAGCCCTCCCGCCCCCTGGTGCAGATCCACTAAGCACCGTCCCGGCGCAAAGCTTTTGTGCCGAAACCTTGATCCGTTTCGTTTGTTTCGCTGGTTGGCGTTGCTTTTTCTTTTGCTGCTACATCCTGTCGCGGGCGTACGCCTGCGCGCCGACTTTTTTTGAAAGACGAAACATGACATTTGAATCTCTTGGTCTGCATCCGCTGGTTCTCAAGGCGCTGAACGATGCCGGCTACACCGAACCCACGCCCGTTCAGCAGCAGGCGCTGCCCGCTGCAATGGCCGGGCGCGATCTGCTGGTGTCTTCGCAGACTGGGTCGGGCAAGACCGCGGCCTTCATGCTGCCATCGCTGCACAAGCTGGCTAGCGCGCCGACCGAATCTGCCGGCAAAACGCCGAATCAGGCCGCCCAATCGGCGCGCTCGCGCGGTGAGCGTCCGCGCTTCATGCCGGCCCGCCCAAAAATGCTGGTGCTGACGCCCACGCGCGAGCTTGCGCTGCAAGTGACAACAGCAACAGACAAATACGGCGTCCACGTGCGCCGCGTGAAAGCGGTGTCCATCCTTGGTGGCATGCCCTACCCCAAGCAAATGCAGCTGCTGGCACGCAACCCCGAGATTCTGGTCGCCACGCCTGGGCGCCTCATTGATCATATGGAGTCCGGCAAGATCGATTTCTCTGCGTTGGAAATCCTGGTGCTGGACGAAGCTGACCGTATGCTGGACATGGGCTTCATCGATGATATCGAGCGCATCATCAGCAAGACACCGGAGACGCGTCAAACCATGCTGTTCTCCGCCACCCTGGATGGCATGGTGGGCAATATGGCGCGTCGCATCACCAAAGATCCCCAGCTGATACAGATCGCCAGTGCGGCCACACGCCATGAAAATATTCAGCAGCGCGTGCACTTCGTTGATGATCTGTCGCATAAAAACCGGCTGCTCGATCATCTGCTGCGCGACACAAACATCGATCAGGCCGTCGTGTTCACCGCGACCAAGCGTGACGCGGACACTATCGCAGATCGCCTGACGATTGCCGGCTTTGCGGCTGCCGCGCTGCATGGCGACATGCATCAAGGCGCGCGCAATCGCACGCTCAATAGTTTGCGTCGCGGTCAGGTGCGCGTGCTCGTGGCGACCGATGTCGCCGCACGCGGCATTGATGTGCCGGGCATAACGCATGTGTTCAACTACGATCTGCCAAAATTCCCGGAAGATTATGTGCATCGCATCGGACGCACCGGACGTGCGGGCCGTAATGGCATCGCAGTCTCGCTCGTGAACCATGCCGAGGGCGTCCATGTGAAGCGCATCGAGCGTTTCACCAAACAACCGATTCCGGTCGATGTGATCGAAGGCTATGAGCCAAAGAAGGCTGCGGCACCTGCGCGTCGTCCCGGCTGGCGACCTGGCGATGGTCGCGGCGGCAAGCCCGCCAAACCGGGTCAGCGCAGCTTCGCAAAACCCAGCGGCGCACCCCGCAAGGAAGGCAGCGGCTATCGCAGCGAACGCGGCTCGCGCGGCGATACCCGTCGCGGCTGATACTGGCCAAAGCAGATTTCATGGGCTCCCTCGGGAGCCCATGTCATTATGACCGTATCAATGCAACACAGAGATCTCTGAACAACATCATGAACGCACCTCTGAAACTGACTTCGTTTTCGCATGGCGGCGGCTGTGGCTGCAAGATTGCTCCTGGTGTGCTGGCCGACATCCTCCGGCAGAGCAAGGGCTTTCCCGTGCCGCCACAGTTGATGGTCGGTATCGAAACTTCGGATGATGCCGCGGTCTACAAGCTCAATGATGAACAAGCGCTGATCGCGACCACGGATTTTTTCATGCCCATCGTTGATGATCCTTTCGACTTTGGCCGCATTGCGGCAACGAACGCGATCTCCGATGTGTATGCGATGGGCGGCACACCCATCATGGCGCTGGCGCTGGTCGGCATGCCGATCGACAAACTGCCCGTCGAGACCATTGGCAACATTCTCGCGGGCGGCGAATCCATCTGCGCCGAGGCGGGCATTCCCATCGCTGGCGGCCATACCATCGATTCGGTCGAGCCAATCTATGGGCTGGTCGTGATGGGCCTGATTCATCCGTCCAAGGTCAAGCGCAATGCGGATGCCCAAGCCGGGGATGTACTCATCCTGGGCAAGCCGCTCGGTGTTGGCGTTCTGTCGGCAGCACTCAAAAAAGGGGGGCTCGATGCCGAGGGCTACGCAGCGATGATCTCCAGCACGACCAAACTCAACACCCCGGGCAAGGAACTGTCCTCCATCACCGGTGTGCATGCGATCACCGACGTCACCGGCTTTGGCTTGCTCGGTCACGCGCGCGAGATGGCGCTGGGTTCCCGCCTGAGCGTGAAGATTGAATACTCACGCGTGCCCTACCTGCCGCAAGCAGAGAGACTCGCTGCGCAAGGCTTTATCACGGGTGCCTCGAACCGCAACTGGGCAGGCTATGGTAACGATGTGAAGCTCGATACCAGTATTGATGAAGTTCGGCGAGCCTTGCTCTGCGATCCACAAACCTCCGGAGGCTTATTAGTCGCCTGCTCTCCGGAATCGGCATCCCAGGTGATAGAAGTTTTTCATCATCTTGGCTTCACGCAGGCCGCAGTCATTGGCTCACTGACCCAGGGCTCGCCGGCGGTCGAGGTGATGGCCTGAGGCCCGCCCGAGATTTTCCGGCAGGTCGTCAGCATCCGTCGCGAACGGTTGTTACACTGGCCGCATTGCAAATTCTTTCTTCTGCATGACTATTCTCACCTCGCCCACGCTGGAGTGCCGACAACTGTCCAAGTCCTTCGGTGGACGCGCTGTGCTCAGCGCAATCAATCTGCAACTCAACGCAGGCGAATACATCGCCATCATGGGCGAATCCGGTGTGGGCAAGTCGACGCTGCTCAACGTGATCGCCGGCCTGGACACGCCCGATGGCGGCGAACTCTGTATCGACGGTGTGCCACTGCGCGAACTCGACGATCGACAGGCAACGCTGCTGCGACGTGAAAAACTCGGATTCATCTTTCAAGCTTTCCATTTGTTGCCGCACCTGACGGTAGCGCAGAATATTTCGCTACCGCTGCTGCTGAACCAGATGCCGGCCGAGCGTGCTGATTCACTGCTAGAGGCAGTCGGCCTCGCCGGACGCGGAGACGACTTTCCGCGCCAGTTGTCCGGTGGCGAGATGCAACGAGTCGCGATTGCGCGCGCGCTGGTACACCGCCCGCGCCTGCTGCTTGCGGATGAACCGACTGGTAATCTGGACCCCGACACGGCGAACGATGTTCTGCAATTGCTCAGACGCGAAATCAGCAGCAGTGGTGCGTCGGCGATCATCGTCACACATTCGCCTGCGGCAGCTGCCAGCGCCGACCGCGTACTGCTGCTGGGGCGCGATGGCCTGCGACAGATCGAGGCGCCGGTCGTACGCAGCGCATGAGCATAGTGTCGAAC
>JBEDGK010000155.1:0-11718 GCA_041174665.1 Pseudomonadota bacterium | reverse complement strand
TTCACGCGTCGATCTCATGTCGGTGCAGGAGAGGCATATTTCGGTGGCCGGCGACGGATTTTGGTTTTTCAGGAAGACTTAGTGAATATTTTTGGCCGGCGCTTTTCAAATTTACTCACGTCGCCAGAGTCGCTTGGGAAGAGTTGCCGAGGTAGAATCGGGACAATAATCGCAAGGAAATCATGGACACTTCCGCCGCCCGCAAGGCGATATTCAGTCGCATCCGCAAAGCCCAGCAACGCCCCGCCGAGCCGACCGCAGCCGAGCTGGCTGAGGCACAAGCCTATCTGGCATCAAGCAGTCCCGGACCGCGTCCTGAGATTGGCGACGATCTGATCGGACGTTTTCGGCAGCAGGCCGAGCGTACCTCCCAGACCACAGATGCGGTGCAGTCGCTGGAGGGCGTGCCCGCCGCTGCTGCTCGTTATCTGAGCGGACTGGGCGCGGCGCCCGCTGCGATTGCATGGGAGACGATGTCCTCTCTGGACTGGCAACAGGCAGGACTGGAGGTCGAGTTTCGGCCGCCCGTGGACAAGGATCTCGTGGGCATCACCGGTTGCTTTTGCGCGATTGCCGAGACAGGCACGTTGATGCTGCTGTCAGGCAGCGAGACTTACGCCTCCGCTGCGCTGCTGCCAGAGACGCATATCGCGGTGATTCCGGTCAGCCGCATCGTTCGTTCGATGGAAGATGCATTTGCACTCGCCAAAAAAGAACGTGGCGAGCTGCCGCGCGCGACCAATTTCATCTCCGGCCCGTCGCGCACGGGAGATATCGAGCAAACGATTGTGCTCGGTGCGCATGGCCCTTACCGCGTACACCTGATTCTCGTGCATAGCATTTGAGCCGCCGCTGACGATGAGCTTACCCCTCCACGGAGCCCTAACAATATGAAGCCCAAGGTGCTGGTTACGCGCGAGACTTTTCCTGAAGTGATTGATTATCTGTCGCAGCATCTCGAGGTCGAGCATAACCAGACTGATGAAGCGTATGACGAAGCCGAGCTGATGCGCCGGCTGCAGGGTAAGGCAGGTGTGTTTGCCAACCCTACGCATCGCTTTGCGGGCGAGCTGTTCTCCGAATGCCCGGACCTCAGGGCTGTGTGCAACATGGCCGTGGGCTACAACAACATCGATGTTCCAGCAGCGACCGCCGCGGGCGTGATGGTGACCAATACCCCCGACGTGCTGAACGAGACCACCGCGGACTTCGGCTGGACGCTGATGATGGCGGCGACAAGACGCGTGAGCGAATCGGAGCATTTTCTGCGTGCCGGGCAGTGGAAGAAATGGCGCTATGATGATTTTCTGAGTGCGGATGTCCATGGGAGCACATTAGGCATTATCGGTATGGGCCGCATTGGACAGGCAATCGCGCGACGCTCAGTGGGATTCAACATGACGGTTGTTTATCACAATCGCAGCCGTCTCGCGCCCGAGCTCGAGGCAGCGGCGAACAATGCACGGTATCTCGCCATGGATGAACTGCTCCGTACGGCAGATCATGTGATCCTGGTGCTGCCGTATTCGCCGGCATCGCACCATCTGATAGGTGCAAGGCAGTTGGCCATGATGAAGCCCTCCGCGACGCTGGTAAATATCGCGCGCGGCGGCATCGTTGACGATGCTGCACTGATTGCTGCCCTGAAGTCGGGTCAGATCGCCGCCGCGGGCATCGACGTTTTCGAAAATGAGCCGGCGTTCAATCGGGAATTTCTAGCGCTGAAGAATGTCGTTCTCACGCCGCATATTGGCAGTGCATCGGTGGCTACGCGTCGGGCGATGTCTTATCTCACTGCGGATAATCTGATCGCCGCGCTAACCGGTAAGCGACCACCGAATCTGCTGAACCCGGACACATTCAAAACATAATTCAGGAGAGCCGGATGGCCGTCATCACTATCGTGCAGCAACACGTACTGTCCATGGATGATGCGCGGGCCGCCGCGCAGAAAGTCGCCGACCAGATGCAGACCGATTATGAAATGAGCTGGGAGTGGCAGGGTGACGTGCTCGCATTTAAGCGCAGCGGCTTCTCCGGCACGCTGGCGCTTGCTGAAGGTGAGGCCACGCTGGAACTCAGTCTCGGCATCATGCTGAGAGGTTTTGCGAAGAAGATCGAAGAGCAGGTGACGAAGAACATGGCCAAGGTCTTTGGCATGGACCTTGATTCTCAGGGCTGATTAGATTTCCAGCAGTTCGACGTCGAAGATCAGTGTTGCATTCGGTGGGATGACACCGCCCGCGCCACGGGCGCCGTAGCCGAGTTCCGCCGGTATCACCAACCGACGCTTGCCGCCAACCTTCATGCCTTGCACGCCCTCATCCCAACCACGGATCACATGGCCGGCGCCCAGAGAAAATTCGAAGGGCTCATCGCGATCCACACTGGAATCGAATTTCTCGCCTTCGCTGCCATCCGGGTTCTGCAGCCAGCCGGTGTAATGGACGCTGACGAAATCCCCAGCGCTGGCTTCGTTGCCTTCGCCGGTCGTCAATTCCTCATAAATTAGCCCGGAGGCCGTGGTGATTTGAGACATGATGACTTCCTTTGTTGAAGAGACCGGCCGATACCGGACGTCGTATGAGCAAGCCCCCGAACTATATCAGCATGTCGCATCTACTTGACCATCCCGCCGAGCGCCGCTGGCTTTTATAATGAGAGCACTCCCTGATGATCATGACACCTCTGTTCAGAACATTCTTTCGCGCATTGCTGTCTCAGATGCATCCACGGATGCTGCTGATGACTGTGCTGCCTTTCTTGCTCGCGCTGGCCTTGTGGGGATTGGCGTTATGGCAGGGTTTGCAACCCATGATCGATCAGCTGCATGCCTGGTTTTCGGATTACGGGCTTTTCCGGCAGAGCGGCGAGATGCTGGATTCGCTGGGATTGTCATCGCTGCGCACTCTGCTGGTGCCGCTGATCGCGATGTGGCTGCTGCTGCCATTCATGATCGTGACGGCGCTACTCCTGATTGGTTTGCTTGTGATGCCCTCCATCGCCAATCATGTTGGCCGTCGTGACTATCCTCAGCTGGAACGCAGGCATGGTGGCTCATTTGCCGGTAGCGTCTGGGTCTCGGTGTCATCATTTATCGTGTTCCTGTTCGCGTGGCTGGTTACGCTTCCACTGAACCTGGTACCGCTGTTCGCATTGATCGTGCAGCCCTTGTTATGGGGCTGGCTGACTTGCCGTGTGATGACCTATGACGCACTGGCCGATTTCGCCGATGAGCAAGAGCTGAACACGATTCGCGCATCACAACGCCTGCCATTGCTGGTGATCGGTGTCGTGACGGGTACTCTCGGCGCAGCGCCCGGTCTGTTGTGGCTGGGTGGCGTGATGTCAGTGATATTGTTCCCTGCGCTGGCTGCAGTGGCGATATGGCTTTATCTGCTGATCTTCATGTTTAGCGGCTTATGGTTCCAGCACTATTGCCTGGATTCGCTGGCGTTCTTGCGCAGCACGCCCATAGCCAGCGTTGATCCTGATCGCATCATTGATACGGAGCTCTCAGGTATTGGTGCATCAGTGGCCCAGGATGACAGGTAAAAAAATCATTATTTCCGAGGGCGAGGTCAACATGGGATTCGGCATCATCATCATCGGCGATGAAATCTTGTCAGGCAAGCGCAGTGACAAGCATCTCGCGAAAATCATCGAATTGTTATCCGAGCGCGGACTATCCCTGTCATGGGCAGAGTATCTGGGCGATGATCCTGCGCGCATCACCGACACTCTGCGCCGCACGATGAAGAGTCCGGATATTGTTTTTTCCTGCGGCGGTATAGGCGCCACCCCAGACGATCATACCCGTCAGTGCGCAGCGGCTGCACTGGGACTGCCGCTGTTGCTTCATCCCGAGGCCAAAGAAAAAATCCAGGAGCGGATCGCTGATATGGCGCAGGAGGCGGGTAAAGAAGTGGACCTCAATGCGCCGGATAATCTGCATCGTCTGAAGATGGGTGAGTTCCCAGCTGGCGCAGAAATCATTCCGAATTCGTTCAACAAAATACCCGGTTTTGCGATGCGCAATGCCAAGGGTGGCGTTCATTATTTTGTGCCAGGTTTTCCAGTCATGGCGGCCCCCATGATGGCGTGGGCGCTCGATACGCACCATGCAGACTTGTTTCATCAAATCGCACGCGCAGAAAAATCGGTGATCGTCTATGACGGTATCGAATCGACCCTCACGCCACTGATGGAGGCGCTCGAAGCAGAATTCGCTGATATTAAGGTGTTCAGCCTGCCTAGCGTTGGCGATGGAAATCGGCGCCGGCATATCGAATTGGGTGTGAAAGGCGATCCCAATACAGTAGAGCAAGCATATACAAAAATGCTCGCGGGTTTGGATGAATTACGGCAGGAATACACGCCAAATTAATCCGGCTTCACTCTGCAGAGCATTACCTCAGCGTGCAGGGGTTTTCATTCTGTCCCGCAGAGTCAGCAGTAACTTGATCGAATAGATGACGATCATCGTCCCGATCAGATCACCGACGAACATCGCGGAGAAACTGGATAAAAAACCCTGGGATACGCCGCGCATCGTGTACCAGATCGCGTGCAGAAATGAGCTGGCGGCTGCGTACAGAACAATCAGCACCGATAGCGAGGCGGGCGTCAGTTTTTCCAATGTCGATGGCAATCCCCGGAAAAGCGCGAAGCGATAGATAAGATAGGGCGCTCCGGCCGAGATGAATGGCACGACAGCGGCGGTGATCGGATCAGGTTGTGTTCCGCGCATAGCCAGGAAAGACGAAGCCAGCAGCAATCCGATGGCACCCTCGCCCCCCAGAAGCAGTGTGTTTAGCAACCTCAGTCCTGCAGGAAGAAATATCCAGTTGGCGCCGGGGTGGACTTCCAGCGCAGAGAAAAGCCACGCATTTATATAAAAGAAACCAGTATACAAAAGCGCAGAGGCGGCAATGGACAGAGCTTGTAGTGTTGAGATCATCGTATGCATCGACCAGAGATATCGGTTGTCAAGCTCTAGGGTGCGACGATTAAATACAATACTTTTTTGGCAAGCCACATCGCGTCGAGTATTCGGTTTTACTAGGTTCTGGATCGAGCCGCGACGCTCATTTACCCCCCAAATGGGGGGTCTTTTCAATGCTTGATCAGTCTATCACTTACCGACAGTAAGTAGTCAATGCCCGGGCTGTTCCAGCATGCTTTTGGCTGGGGGGTAGTGGGAGCGCTGAGGAAGCTGGCCGCTTGAGCCGGCTGCGGCCCGCGATTCAGAGCAATGAGGCTTATTTTTTGGCTCCGCCTTGTTTTGAGTGCGCCTCATCCCTTTGCGGGGCTGGTGCGTTCGCTGCCTTCATATGGTGTTCCATGGTCTCGACCGCAATCTTGCTGTTGCGTGCGAGCTGAGCGATGCTGGCACTGACGTTGTCCAGCGCAGATTTCATTAGTGATAAGGTGCTTTCGGAGCCGGCTGGGGTGAGTCTTCCCAATTCGTCTATCAAGTTCACGATGTGCTGGCTTGATCGGTTCACTTGATCTTCAGTGACGCGTGTCAGTTCTACCTGAGCGACCGAAGCGATGCTCGCTAGATGGCGGCCATAGGTGAGCGCGATCTCGGCATGTGGCTGAGCCTGGTGGGCGCTGAGACTGAAAAATTCCTGAGGGTCCCTCGCAGTCAGCAGCCGCTGCGTTCCCGCCAGCGATGTTTCAAGGCTGGCTTTGGCAGCGTTCAGGTTCAGGCCGACCATTTTCTGCATGCTGTCGATCAGTGTATCGGCCAGACTGGTTGCGAGGCCCAGCTGTGCTTGTACCTTGTTGCGTGCTGCTGCCGAAATCTGCGCGGTGGGATCGGACATTGTTGCTCCTATGAAGGTTGGGTTGAAAATGCCGTGATTGATGCATGCTTTGATCAGGCGGTTAGATAGAACAATAACTATGCGCCGGGTTCATTGCGATGGCTCATCGCTTGTCGCCATCGGCCGGTTGCCAAGAGCGGTGAAGCTGTCTTGCTGAGGAGCGTGCCCGGCTGGGTTACGATAGCTGTTGCTGCCCCATGTTTTCCTGAGACGAGATTTTGAAAGCTTTTTACAGTGACCGTTTTGTGCTGCCTCTGCCTTCCGGCCATCGGTTCCCGATGCAGAAATACCGGATGTTGCGCGAGGCAGTGGCTGTCTCACTATCCGACGTTGTTTTCGAGGAGGCGCCGACGACCAGTGATGGTGTGCTGGCGCTCGCCCACCACCCGGGTTACATTCAGCGTGTCAGTGGCGGGCTGCTCAGCGAGAGTGAGCAGAAGACGATCGGCTTCCCCTGGTCTCCTGACATGGTGGAGCGATCCCGGCGCTCAGCAGGGGCAACGATTGCTGCATGTCGCGCGGCATTAGAGGGAGGTGTGGGCGTCAACCTTGCTGGCGGCACGCATCACGCGCATGCCGATCGCGGACAGGGATTCTGTGTATTTAATGACGCCGCGATTGCGGCACGATTGATGCAGGCAGAGCGTCGCGTGAGCCGCGTCGCTATCGTCGATCTCGATGTGCATCAGGGTGATGGTACCGCTGCCATTTTGGAAAAAGATGAATCGGTATTTACCTTGTCTATGCACGGTGAACACAACTACCCGTTCGACAAGGCGTGCAGCGACCTTGATGTGGCGTTGCCTGATGGAACAGGAGATAGGGATTACCTGGCTGGTCTGGATTCTGCGCTGTCAGAGATGTTTGCGCGGTTTGCTCCTGAATTGCTGATTTTTCTAGCCGGGGCCGATCCATACGAGGGTGATCGATTGGGTCGCCTGCGTTTATCGATGGCTGGCCTGGCAGCGCGCGACACGATGGTGATGGAGGCGGCTCGTGCGCGTGACCTGCCCGTAGCGATTGCAATGGCAGGCGGCTACGGCCGCGTGATTGAAGAGACGGTCGCCGTCCATTTACAGACAATACGCATCGCCGCTCAGTACTGCCGTGGGATGGAGCTGGCTTGAACGAAACCTATCAGAGCAATACGGCGATGCTGGCCGATGTGCTCGCGCCGATGGTGTTTGTGCTTCTTTGGAGTACCGGCTTCATCGTCGCCAAGTTCGGCTTGCCCTACGCACCACCGCTGACTTTTCTGCTGCTACGTTATTCCTGCGTTCTGGTCATTCTGCTGCCAACACGGCTGTGGTTGCACGCGCCCTGGCCGCAGGGGCAGGTGGGGCATATTGCGATGGCCGGTGTGCTGGTGCAGGCGGGGTATTTGTCGGGTGTCTGGTCGGCGATCAAGCTGGGCATGCCGGCGGGACTGGCAGCGCTGATCGTGGGGCTGCAGCCAGTGTTGACGGGTTTCTCTGCGCGTTGGGTCGGCGAGCGCGTTGGTTTGCGGCAGTGGTTGGGCTTGCTAATGGGTCTGGCCGGCGTTGCGCTGGTCGTCAAGGACAAGCTGACGCTTGATGGTGCTTCCGTGGCGGGCGTGCTGCTGTGCCTGGTGGGTTTGTTTTCAATAACGTTGGGCACGCTGTACCAGAAACGCTTCTGTCCTAAATTCGATCTGCGCTCCGGCGCATTGATCCAATTCGCCGCTGCAGCTGCCGTGACCTTGCCACTGGCCTGGTGGCTTGAAGGGCTGGATCCGAGTCTGCGCACAGTACAATGGACGCCGCAATTCATCGGCGCGCTCAGTTGGTCGGTGCTGGCACTGTCGATAGGCGCTATGTTCCTGCTCTATGCGCTGATCAGAAAAAGTGCAGCGACGCACGTCTCCAGCCTGATGTACCTGACGCCCGCAGTCACGGCACTGATGGCGTGGTGGCTGTTTGATGAAACTTTCACGCTGAGCGGTGCGCTGGGCATCGTGCTCGCAGTCGCAGGCGTGGCTTTCGTGGTCATGAAAAAATGAGAGACACTACAAAAACAAGAGATCATTTCCGCCATTTCCTTCCCATCAGCACCCGATGGTCCGACAACGATGTATACGGTCACGTGAATAACGTTGTTTACTACCAGTGGTTCGACACGGTGGTGAATGAATTCCTGATCGCTCATGGGACGCTGGACATTCATGAAGGCGATGCTATCGGGCTGGTGGTCGAAACGCATTGCAATTATTTTTCGTCGGTCGCATTCCCCGAGCGAGTGACGGCCGGGCTGTGTGTCGCCAAGCTGGGTACATCCAGCGTACGTTATGAGGTAGGCATTTTCCGGGGCGATGATCGCAAAGCCTCTGCGCAGGGACACTTTGTTCATGTCTACGTCGACCGTGTCACCCGGAAACCTACGCCGATATCCGACAAAGCGCGCGCTTTACTGGAAACCATTCTGGTGACGGATGGAGGTGAAGCATGATCACTAGCCCTGAACAGAAAATCGTTGACGAGGCAATTACCTCACGGCGCTCCATACGTGCGTTCCTTCCGACCCCGGTGGCGCGTGCCGATATCGAGGCATTACTCAGTGTGGCTTCGCGTGCGCCCTCAGGCTCCAACACTCAGCCCTGGAAAGTTTATGTACTCACCGGCGAGATACGACAACGGCTCTCTGACGAGATACTGGCGACCTACCTTGATCCTTCCCGATTGTCGGAGCATCAGGAGGAGTATCACTATTACCCGCAGCAGTGGGTGTCGCCTTACGTGGATCGTCGGCGAAAGATTGGCTGGGACTTGTACGCGCTCTTGGGCCTGACTCGAGAGGACAAGGCTGGCATGCAGGCACAGCATGGCCGTAACTACTGTTTTTTCGATGCTCCCGTGGGGCTGATCTTCACGATTGACCGCGTCATGGAGCAGGGCTCTTGGCTGGACTACGGCATGTTCCTGCAGAGCCTGATGATCGCCGCGCGTGCGCGAGGGCTCGATACCTGTCCGCAGGCAGCGTTCACTCAGTTCCATAAGGTGATCGCACGCGTGCTGCAGATACCGGATAGCGAGCAACTGGTGTGCGGCATGGCGCTGGGCTATGCGGACCATAGCAAGATAGAAAACACCCTCAAAACCGAACGCGAACCGGTAGCTGGCTTCGCAACATTCCTGGAGTAATAACAATGAAAAAAATAGCAGTGATTGCGGGAGACGGAATTGGAAAAGAGGTGGTGCCCGAAGGTCTGCGCGTGCTGGATGCTGTCACGCGCAAGTTTGGCGTAGAACTGTCCTATGCTCACTTCGATTTTGCCAGCTGCGACTACTACGCCAAGCACGGGCAGATGATGCCCGATAACTGGAAAGACCAGATTGGCGGTCATGATGCGATCTACTTTGGAGCGGTAGGCTGGCCAGATACCGTACCTGATCATGTGTCGCTGTGGGGTTCATTGCTGAAGTTTCGACGTGAATTTGATCAGTATGTGAACTTGCGCCCTTGCCGACTGATGCCGGGCATCCCGTCGCCATTGGCTAATCGAAAGGCGGGAGATATTGATTTTTATGTAGTGCGCGAGAATACTGAGGGCGAGTACTCGTCGGTCGGTGGTCGCATGTTCGAAGGCACATCCCGCGAGGTCGTGTTTCAAGAGAGTGTGTTCAGCCGAACTGGCGTCGATCGCATTCTCAAGTATGCTTTCGAGCTGGCGTTGCGTCGCCCGAAAAAGCACCTGACGTCCGCCACCAAGTCAAACGGTATCTCGATCACTATGCCCTACTGGGACGAGCGCGTCGCTGAGATGGCCAAGTCATACCCCAGTGTGAAGGTCGACAAGTTTCACATCGATATTTTGTGCGCGCATTTCGTCAAGAATCCCGACTGGTTTGATGTCGTGGTGGCATCGAACCTGTTCGGCGATATCCTCTCTGATCTGGGGCCGGCCTGCACCGGAACGATCGCGATCGCACCCTCTGCGAACATCAATCCGGAGGGGCTGTATCCATCGCTGTTCGAGCCGGTACACGGATCGGCGCCTGACATCGCCGGCAAAGGTTTGGCCAACCCGATTGGACAGATCTGGTGTGGCGCGATGTTGCTAGAACACTTTGGCTATGCAGAGGCTGGTGCGGCGATAGTTCGCGCGATTGAAAAAGTACTCGAAGCCGGGCCGGCCAATGCGCCGTTTACGCCGGACATGGGCGGTAATGCCGCGACCTCCGATCTGGGCAAAGCCATCGCTGGCGCGGTCTGAACAGCTGACGACCTCGTTCGGCCCAGGATTCTGGGCCGAACCCTCCGCGACTCGCCGTCTCCTTTTTACGGACTCCCGCCGATTAACGGCACTCGGGGGATCGTGCTGTCCATTATTTCCTATAAGAAAATTGCTTAAGGTCTAATGTTGACAAAAAACAATTTGCGATGATAATCCCGTTTAATTGACGTTTATAAGCCTTTAATTCCCTTGCGGTTTTTCGGCATTTTGCTAGACTGCAAGTCCATTTTTGGCATCAAAGCACGGAGTCAGGATGCGCAGTTTTATTCTCAGGGCGGGCATGCTTGCGCTCGCGGGGGCGATTTTTTCGCCTGTTGCGTTCAGCGCGACCAGCCCCAGATACGACAAGCAAAGCAGGCAGGTCGTTGGCAAAAAAGTAGTTCAGAGTGCGGCTAAGCGTGTGGCCTCGGGTCGCAAGCCACAAATTGTGCACGCGAACTTGAGTACCAACGGCAAGCGCAAGGGTGCATACCAGCGCGTCGCCTATGCATCCGCACTCGCGGGCGTTCCGCCCATGCTCACGGCCGGGGACCTCGCCGGTCTCAGCTTGACGCGCGATCCGCTTGATCTCAACTCGAACGCGGCGCTCGTGCTTGACCACACCACGAGTGAGGTGCTGTTCGAGAAGAACGCCGAGATTTCTCTGCCCATCGCGTCGATCACCAAGCTAATGACCAGCCTAGTAGTAGTGGAGGCTAATCAGGATCTGGACGAGATTCTCAGTGTTACTGAGGAGGACGTCGATCGTGAAAAATTCAGCCATTCGCGTCTACGCGTCGGTTCGCAGTTATCGCGCGCAAACATGCTTCATATTGCGTTGATGAGCTCTGAGAATCGTGCCGCGTCTGCCCTTGGACGTCATTATCCCGGCGGCATTCAAGCTTTTGTCAACGCAATGAACGCCAAAGCCCGAGAGTTGGATATGACCAACACTCGGTTTTCCGATTCGACCGGGTTATCCAGTTCAAATGTTTCGAGCGCACGCGACCTCGCCAAGCTGGTGATGGCCGCTTATCACCATCCGTTGATTCGGCAGTACTCGACCGATAGCCGTTACGTGGTCGATCCAGGTGGTCGCATGCTGCAATATCGTAATTCGAACGGCTTGATCGAGAACCCCGACTGGGAGATTGGTCTGCAAAAAACAGGCTACATTTCTGAAGCGGGTCGTTGCCTCGTGATGCAGGTTCATGTGTCCGGCCGTCCGATAGTGATGATCTTCCTTGATTCCAAGAGCAAGCAGTCACGTCTCGCTGATGCTGGTCGCATTCGCAAGTGGCTGGAAAATCGCGGCGCTTCCGCATCGTCAGAGCGTTCGGCCAAACGTAGCTGACCGAGCAGTGGTGAGTGTCTTAGGCCCGATGTCATTAAACGCGGACTCTATAGTCCGCGTTTTTTATTGTAATTCCCGTTTACAGGTCGTCTTTCGTTAAAACATATTCTGGTCTCGTGATCTGGATACGACAGTCTGCGTTCATCAGTCTGCGATTGAACCCATCAGTGCGGTTGCGCTCTCCATTACTCACGAAATATCCCTTCAATTGAGTCACTCTCCGCGCATCTGCAACAGGTGGAGCGCGCCGTGTCGGATGACTACGATAGTCCATGGAAAGAAGCGATCGAGCGGTATTTCCC
>JBEDGK010000154.1:0-4322 GCA_041174665.1 Pseudomonadota bacterium | reverse complement strand
GTAGCGCCTGCATCAATAAAGGAACTCGACCGACTGCCATGGATCATCTCCGTTCGACCCGTGATAACGGGCAAACCGAGATTGTAGGAGGCCTGCAAAAAATCCGCTGCGGCCCGGCCTTGGCTCAGCGATCTACATGCTGGCGCCCCTCATGCCATCCTGATGATGCGTGCGCTCAAAGTTTTGCTGGCAAGGTGCGCAGCGCTCGGCTGTGGGTATGGCCTGCAATCGTTCAAAGGGAATGTCATAACCGCAGGAAATACACGTGCCGTAGGTGCCGCTGTTCATTTTTTTTCGAGCCAGCTCGATGGCCCGCAGCTCATGGATGTCGCGCGTGACCGCCGCATTACCCAGATCGATCGACAGGTTCGCAAATGACAGGTCGCCCGGGTCCGGCGCCTCGCTGGCAAGTTGCACGTAATCATCCTGCAGATTTATCTCGCGACGTATTTCTTCGCGCAGTGTGCGCTCGCGATTGGATAGCTCGGTAATCAACTGGGCCGCTTGCTGCTGGTTCAGGCTGTTCATGTTGTCCTCGGCACTGCAATAATGTTGTCAGAATTCGGGGCGGGCCAGGAAACGCTGAATGAATCTCTGTTGTGTGCTGGGCCAGCGAGCGCCGATACCATCGCAGGCTTTGTATCATTTGACCAGCCAGCAAAGTTTTCGGTTTTATTCAATCTCCGCCCCAACAAACAATCGCCTTCTCTGAATCGCTGGCACTCGATTGTGTGAGGGTTAAATAAAACGGCGTTTGATCTTTCACAAAGAACCGCAGCAGACTGGTTTTCTATGTTCCAACGACCGAATTGTCCGATGAGTATTTCATATTAGCCACAGCTATTTACGGAATATCAAACGATATCGGAGCCTTGATTTGTCTCAACCAAGAAGCTGTAGCATTCAGCGAGAGAACGGCTAGACTGCCCTTTCTAATGATTAACTTGCGCACTGACATGAAGAGAGATCCGATGACAAACGCGATAGTTTCCGACGAATTGATGCAGGAATTTCTGACAGCAGCAACGGCCCATCAGGGTAGCGTTCGCGAGCAGTATCTGCTGAGAGAGACTTTTTACAGCTTGCTGCGATTGACTCGCTCCGAGCAGTTGATGGACATTCGCAACAGCGTGAATCGTCTGGTTCCTGCGTCTTTGCGACCGTCTACACACAGGAAATCACGAGGCAAGTGCGCCTCATCCCACGCGTTCTCAACACAATATCCTCTGGCTTTCGGCAAACAAGAATAAACGTCGGCGTCTCTCACAACATCTCTGCTCTGGGATCGCCTGGTGTTGATGAATACCTTGGCCACCGATCAGAATGATGGGCATGGAGGACGCTGAGGGAGCGCTCTCTTTCGGTCCATACTGCCTGCCCTGAGGGGCAAGCCAGAGGGGGATGCAAGCGCTTATAATTTTCTTCAGGCATCAAGTTTTGCAGCTGCCATAAGACGAGCTGTCGCCGCTCATTGCAGTGGTTCGCGCGATTGTCCAAATAACAATGGCAAACAGCGACATACCTTCTTGCATCCAGGTCTGGAACAAGCCTTGATCAATAGAACCTATCGCCCCGTCGTCACCATTCATGATGAACGCGAAGCCGCGAGGCATGCGCGCGGCTTCATCGCGATCATCGATGATGACGATGCGATCCGAGAGGCCGTAAAAACACTACTTGATCTCGAAGGCTACGCGACAGAGACCTATGCGTCTGTAATGCACTACGTTGACTTTTTGCAGCGAAACGAGCCTTGCTTCCCGGGGCCGCGATGCATTCTGCTCGATGTCAAGATGCCAGAGCAAACCGGGCTGGAGCTGCAGAACAGACTGAATGCGCTGAGTGACAAAACGCCGCTGGTTTTCATGAGTGGCGGCAGCGGCGCGCAAGAAGCCGTTCAGGCGCTGAAAAATGGGGCGATTGATTTCCTGGTCAAGCCCTTTGAGGAAGAAGCCTTGCTGGCTGCGGTCAGCGAAGCCTTGCAGAAAAGCCTCAACCAGCAGGCTCACCTGAAAGCAGACAAGGACAACAGCAGCCGGCTGGCCAGCCTCTCCGAGCGGGAATCGCAGATTGCCCGCATGGTCTCCAGGGGAATGCTCAACCGCGACATCGCCGAAAGCCTGGGCATCGCGGTGCGGACCGTGAAGCTTCATCGAATGCACATGATGCGCAAGCTGGGCGTAAGTAATGTTATCGAACTGGCACGCATCATCGACAAAATGGGGCAATGAACAGGATTTCGCGACCTGGCTCCCCAGTGATTCCAGACTGATTGGCCGGTCAGAGAGGCGCTGAACAAACGCCCTTTCATGTCCAGCCAGCGATGCGCTGCAATGCGGGACCCGGCAAAATCGGTGACTTGGCTGGGTTTAGCTGGAAAAAATTGGCCAATTTGTCTCAGTTGGGCCTAGTTGGCAACCAGAAATCGCGCTCCCGAATTCTCGCTCAGGGGAGCAAGACTTGCCCCCCGGGTCTATTTTCCGCAAAGAAATTTTGCTTTAGCCTGCAAGCAGCCCGTCAGCGTATCGCTGGGGAGATAAAAAATTTGGAGACTCTCACATGCAGGAAAGTGCTCATCTGTCGCTCGCCCACCCTGCCAAAGCAACGACGCCCTCCAGGGAATTAGGCGGATCGCTGGCGGAGATTTCGCGAAAGTGGCTGGCAGATATCTCTCCCGAGGATTTTGCCGAGTGCCACGAATATCTGGCTGCCGTGCGTCTTGCCCGGCACATGAGCAAGATCGATGTCTGCCGCGCCAGCCAATCGGATGGCGACCCAGCCAGCGGGGTGTCGCTACCCACGGTGTCGAAGATTGAAAGTGGCTCTTACGGTGAGCCCGGCTTTCGAACCATGGTCCGGCTGGCCCGTGGCTATGGCGTGCCGCTGGCCAGCCTGGAGAGATTCTTCAAATAAAGACAGCTGGGTCCGGCGGGGAAAATTACCGTTTCGTTATCCCGAGGTGTTATCTTAGGGAAATTCGCGTATTTCTCTTTGAACCAGCACCCAGAAGCTGCCATCCCGACCATGACGACCGAGATCGATCTCGACAGTATCCTCATTGATGGGGCTCGCCTGAAAGCAGCACGCGAGGCGCGCGGCATGTCCGTCGCTGAGATGGCTGCGGAAGTGACGCTCTCTCGCGAGCAGGTCCAGTGTATCGAAGATGGTGGCAACCGCCCTTTCTACACCCCAGCTCACAAGCTACTTGCCGTTAGAAAATACACCACCGCGCTGGAGATCCCCTATGACGAGGTCGTCTCTGGGGTGGGTGTCTATCAGACGATTCCCGCACCCGAGGATGCGCCGGCGGGCATGATGTCGGCCGCGCAGATGCCCGAGCCTACCGACCTCAGACTAGCCGCCGTCGAACGCAATGCTGAGCTGCGCAGACTGATAACCTTGGGGGCGATTGCGCTGTGTATCTTGCTGGCGGTGTATGCCAAACTGCGCGGCACGCCCGACGACATGCCGCAAGACAGCGTGAGCGAGCTCCGAGAGCCCGAGCCCGAGCCTGAAATGACCCCGCCTCGCCCCGTACCGCCCGCAACGCGAGAGGGCAGCAAAAAAGTCGACGGCGCGTCAAAACCGGAGGCTCCCGTCAAAGCGACCACGGAAACCAAGCCCGAGACACCGGCTAAGACCGATCTCGCCGTCAAGTCCGAGGCATCGACCGCTGAGCCCGTCAAAGTCGCCACCAATGACGGCGAGGATTGCTCATCGCGCCTCACTGGCGACGTGAAAAGCTGGTCGCCTGCCTACCAGCGCAAGAATGACCCGCGCCTGTTCGTGGTCAGCCCGAAAGGCGGCTCGCTATGCGTGGTTGACGGCAGCGGCAAGAGCACGCTGCTCAGCCTCAAGCCGATGGTGGGACAGGCGTTCTCTGGCAAGCCCCCCTACACGGTGCGCTCCTCCGAGCTCGCCAGAATGGATCTGTTCATGCAGGGGCTAAAGGTCAAGGTACCTTCCGACACGAGCACGCTCAGGCTCGTACCCACCAATCAGCTCGCCCCGCCTGAGGCCGCTGCCAGCCCCAGTGAATGAGCGTTTTTATCCGCCTGGTTTTTCCGCCGGTGATGCGGATTTTGCAGCGCAATATGCACGCTCCGCAGTGTCCGCCTCAACTCCGTAAGTCTGTACGCGCTGACATGGCGCGTTTCCCTGCCGCTGTTCGCAACGGACAGGGCCGAATTCCTGGGACGTCTAAGCTTTGCGGCCACCTATCCAGCGCGCAAGCTTCACCTTCCGATAAGCGTGCCTTTGCATTTAGCGAAACGACCGCTGCATGCGATTTTTTGTACGGCAACGCAACATCGATATCGGTT
>JBEDGK010000153.1:0-8470 GCA_041174665.1 Pseudomonadota bacterium | reverse complement strand
AGCCTGATCACGTCCTCGATCGGAGCCGGCAGCGGTGGAGATATTCAGTTCTTGTTTGGTGAGGACATTCTGGGCGATGGTCCGGGTCCGTTCCCTCGCCACTCCAAACAATACCGAGATCTTTACGCACTTCGGCAGCAGATGCAGGCAGAGCGCGTGGCAGGGTTTCGTGACTATATCGCCGATGTTCAGTCCGGAGCATTCCCCGGACCGGAGCACGTCATCAATGTGAACAAAGAGATTGTCGATGAATTTCTTGAGCGGCTGGACAAAGAGCCTCAGTAAGGCGCATGCGCTTCGCACCATGAGTATCGAGCAACGGAACACGAGGCGCAGTGTTAAAGTCCGAGTGCTGGTTTTTTTCGTCTGTTTTTTTGCGTTTTCTCCTGCTATGGCCATTGAAGAGCCCGCGTATCGTGCGCTGAAAAGCGATCCTCCTTTCGAGCACCGCTGGTACCCAGGGTTCGTGATCGCCGAGACCCAGCTCACCGGCGATTTTGATGCGGCCAGCCGCACCGGGTTTCGACGAATTGCTGGATACATTTTTGGCGACAATCAATCGTCCGACGGGGGCAGCAGAAAAATCAGCATGACCGCCCCGGTGACGGTCGAACCCCGCCAAAATGGCTGGCGAATGCATTTCGTGATGCCCAGCGATGAGAGCCTGGACAGCCTGCCAAAACCTGTCCATCCCGAGGTGAACCTTCGCCGTATTCCCGAGCATGCCGTGGCCGCCGTGCGCTTCAGCGGATGGACCACAGAGTCCGCGATTCAGGAGCAGACCGCCAAGCTCAGAACGTGGATCGCCGAGCAGCGGCTTGAAGCCATCGGCGCGCCTCAGGTCGCTCGCTACAATGATCCGTTCACCTTGCCCTGGCGCAGACGGAATGAAATACTCATTCCTGTCAGGCCTGCGCCGGAACGGTAGATAGCATGTCGCGATCAGCGGCGCGGGGGCTTTGCACCCCCGCGCGGTAAATGCGCTTCCTGAAGAGGCGCACTGAACCGATGTGCAGCCTCTGTCATTCGCTCTGCGTATGTCCCAACGCGCTGCGCGAAACCCATAGCGTGATCAGGAAACCCGTCAGGGCCAGCGCGGCCAGTGCCCAGAAGGCGGCTTCTGTGGCGCCATTGCTCATCGCGCGGATACGTCCGATCAGGTCGGGTCCGAAATGGCCACCGAGGTTGCCAATCGAATTGATCAGTGCGATGCCACCTGCGGCTGCGGTGCCGGTCAGGAAGGCTGTGGGCAGCGACCAGAAGGTCGACACGAACGCCAGCGTGCCTCCGGCAACCACGGTAAGTCCAATCATGGCGGGTACCGGTGCTTTGCCCACCACCGCCAGCAGGACCAGCCCGGCGACCGTCAACAGCAGCGAACCGGCGATATGCCACCGTCGTTCGCCGGTACGGTCGGAGTGCGCACCCCAGTAGACCATGAACAGCGCGGCCAGTCCCCAAGGGATGATGCTGATCAGACCCACCTTGAGATAATCTTTTTTATCGATACCGAGTTCTTGAATGATGGTCGGCATCCAGAAGTTCAACGCATAAAAGCAGATCACGCCACTGAAATACACCGCCGCCAGCGCCCAAACACGAACATCCATAAAAGCAGCCATCAGATTGTGCTGCGAGGCGTGAGATTTGCTTGCCTTGTCATTCTCGACGGCGGCGATGATCGCGGCTTTCTCCGACTCGCTGAGCCACTTTGCGTCATGCGGTCCGTTGGGGAGATAAATCAGCACGAGAGCGCCGATCACCACCGAAGGCAGACCCTCGACCAGGAACAACCACCGCCAGCCGCTTAGCCCTGAGAAGCCGTCCATGTACTGCATGATGCCGCCGGAGAGTGGGGAGCCCACCAGATTCGATACCGCGATGGCCGTCATGAATAACGCCACCATTTTTGTGCGGCGATGATCGGGAAACCAGTAGGTCAGATACAAAATGATGCCCGGGAAAAAACCGGCTTCAGCCACGCCCAGCAGGAAGCGCAGGAAATAAAAAGTGAACTCTGAATCGGTCAAGCCAAAACTCTGAGAGATAAATCCCCAGCTGATCTGATCAGTGAACATGAAAGCGCTGGAAATGATCCCCCAGGTGATCATGATGCGGGCGATCCAGGGTCTCGCGCCCACTTTTTCGAGGATGATGTTGCTGGGAACTTCAAAGATGAAATAGCCCAGGAAAAAAATGCCAGCACCAAAACCATAGACCGCATCTGAAAACTGCAACTCCGGCGCCATTTGCAGCTTGGCGAAGCCAACATTGACCCTGTCCAGAAAAGCGACAACGTAGCAGATGAACAAAAACGGAATAAGTTTGCGCGCCGCTTTGGCATACGCGTTCTCTTCGTCTGACAACGATGGTATTTCAGAGGTCATGAGCGTGATCCTTTCCAGATCCGTGAGGGAGACCGATTGAATAAAAACACAAACCTTGCTGACTGCCCGAGAGATACCGAGCCTTGAGTTTGCTTTCCGGGATGCAGCGTTTACAAAAAATTCTTAGTTCTTCTCTTCAGAGCCTGGGGTAAATTGAAGCACCCGGTAGCTCTTGATATCTTTACCCGGGAACGACGCGGCCCGCACTGTTCAGTGCGCGCAGGTCATTTTCATCGAGCCGTGGGCCCTCCAGTGTGACGCGCTCTTCTTGTACCTGCGCACGGCGATATTTATCCATGATGTGTACAAGAGCAGGTTTCTGGTGACTCGTGTCGTAGCCGTTGAACAGATGACCCAGCAAGCCTCGGTTCAGGTCGCTGGTCCCTAGTGCCCAGTCAGCCAAAGGCAAGGTCAGATTCATATTAATGTGCATCATGACCCCCATGTTGTGATGCGCGCTATGGTGCCGGCGTATGGTATTGATGAGGGGGCAGTGCCGCACAAAGGCATTCTCGGGCACGTGGCAGCAGAAATGAAAAGTCTCGTAGACCAGATAGTGCCCGATCATGGTGACAGGCACCATGTAACCAGCGTCCGGGCCGAGCAGCAGTGACACTAGCCATCCGAGCAGGGCACTGGTCACTACCAGCACGAGCAGCACACGCCACGGAAAAAAAACGATGCGAAATTCACGGACACTGTGGATGCTGGTGTCATTATCAGTGAAATACTGATGATGCTGACGCGTGTGCCTGTCATAGATCGCACGCAGTGCGAATACATTCTTGAGCCGGTGCATCACGTGCATGTGCATGCCCCACTCGACAAAATTGCCGGCGATGGCGATCGGGATAATCAGCCACCATTCCCACGTCGGGCTGCTCAACTGGCCGACGCACCAGAGAATGGCACTGACACCCACCGAGTACATGACCCCCACGTGCACCAGGCCGTGATACCAGGGGCTGATCTGGTTAATATAACTTTCGCGGAACCGGGACTGTCTCTCGGTGATCATCGCTGTCTCTCCACGCGGTCTTGGTCTTGTTATTGGCCTGATAGTAGATTCGCGGGCGGGGGTGGTCAAGCACTGCTTCCGGCTTCACCGCGCCGCCGCTGGCACGGGTCCTCGATATCAGAGAGACAATACCCTTGTTTCCGCGCCGGCGAGTAAATACAGTCTGGCTCGCGCGCCGCAGAGCAGCGTCGATCTCAATCCTTGGGGCCGATATGGCTCTGCACCAGCCCGATGGCAATCGCGGCCACGATCATCGATCCTCCGAGCAGGTTCAGGTAGGCCGAAGCCCCTCCGGCCGTGATCATCGCCGCGCCGGCGAATGAACTCAGGATGGCTCCCACACGGCCGAACGCCATCGCTGATGCCGCACCCGTGGTGCGGATCAGCGTGGGATAAATGTGTGCGCACAGGGCCGTCAGCGCGCATTGCAGCGCCGTGACAAACAAGCCGTGCAGTCCCAACCCCCACAGGAAAATTTCAGGGTTGGCGGTCACGCCGACGAATTTCAGGCAGAGCGCGGTCACGGCCGACATCGCCGCCCAGAAGGTCATCGGGCCGCGCGAGCCGAAGCGGTTGATCGCCAGCGCGCACAGTACGGCCCCGATCACGCCACCGAAGTTGTAAGCGGTCAGACCCATGCCGGCGAGCGCAGGGGACAGGCCTTCCGTGGTCAGCATCGTCGGCAGCCAGCTAAAGGCCGTGTAGATCGCCAGCTGCGTCATGAAAAAACTCAGCCATAACCAGCTGGTGTCGCGGGCTCGGCCTTGACGGAAAAGTTCGGCGACGCTGCCGCGCCTGGCGGCATCAATCATGCCATCTGTGAATTCTGCGACATGACGGACCTCGTGCGCCATCTTTGACATCAGCGTGCGTAATTCTTCCCAGCGCGATGACTGCCGAGCCAAATACTTGGGCGACTCGCGCAAGAACAAGATCAGCACCAGCGCGTAGACAATTGGCAGCGAACCGCCAATGAAGAAAAACGTACGCCATCCATGAACCGGCAGTATCTGGGCAGCGGCCAGACCGGCGAGCATGCCACCGAGCGGATAGCAGACGATCGCGGTGATGACTGCCATCGTGCGGTAGCGAAAAGGGATGAACTCTGCAGTGAGCGTCGTCGCGGCAGGCAGTGCTGCACCGATGCCTAGTCCGGCAAAGAAGCGGATCACGGCAATGGCAGTGACATCGGGTGCAAAACCGATCACAGTCGTCGTCGATCCAAACAGGATGATGCTGGCAATTAGCACGGGTTTGCGCCCGAGCTTGTCCGCGATGATGCCAGCGCTCAGGCTGCCGATCGCCATGCCCATCAGACCACTGGCGACCGCCAGCGAGAAGGCGGCGCGCGTGACGCCCCATTCTTTCATGATCATGGGGATGGCGTAGCCGATCATCTGGCCATCGAAACCATCCACCACAATAGCCAAGGCCGCCAGCACATAGGTGAATTTCTGCAAGGTGGTAAAACCACTGTCGTCGATCGCCTTACTGACATCAAAGTGCGCTGCAGGCGCAATAGTGTCTACCGATGTGGATGCTGTCATGGCTAAGTTGGTATTTGAAGGTTATAAGAATGAGGTTTGGCGATGAACCGGCCTATTACACAGGGCAGTCGCCGCTTCGGGAGAGGCTGCATTATTAAATTAATATGGAAATGAAATTGTGCCGATGGATTCTTTTAACACAATAAGGCCAGCGTCTTCAATTGGGCTGACAATGTCGGCATGGTGATGGCGCCTCTCAGAAGCCGCGTCAGCGCTGTCGGATCGCCGAGTGCTCGCGAATGAACGATGGAATATGAACGATGGAATATGAACGATGGAATATCAACGAAGATCATCTTTCCCCGCATATGATCCATCGTTGGAAAGCAGATCGATGTACGGCGAATTCAGCTGCCGTCCAAAGAAAAATGCTCGGTCAGTGCCTAACGCTAGTCAGTTAAGGCTGGAGATTCTCACTGGCCATGAAAGATCCCAAAGACACTGGGTCCCGGCCTTCGCCGGGACGACGATGCTGAGACCAACATGACTTAAAAGGTCATCCCGGCGAAGGCCGGGATCCAGTGTCTTTCGTGGTGTGTCGAGACGTGCGAGCCTCACCGACTAGCATGATGGTCAGTGCCAAGCCTGTTCGTTGATTGCTCGATTTGCCCACCATGCTAACCGGTGGCAAATGCATCAGAGCTTTGCGTTACCCAGCGTTGCATTCTTGGGTAACGTGAATACAAATTTCGCAGGCGCGATGGTGTCGCCGTTCCCCACCATGGCCATGGCCTGATCCATGGTGTACGTCACACCCGCCTGAACTGGTTTGCCATTCAAGGTCAGCGGAATCCGGCCAGCAGTAAACTGAACCGCCACTGTTCCTTTGGGCCAGTCCGAGATGCGCTGTCCTGGTATGGCAGTGACAGTACCTTCATGAGCGGTCCTCTGCAACTCCACGTCCCAGGGCAACGCCTCTCCCCACAATCTTCCGATTCTGAGGAAGGCATTCACCTGCTGCCCGTAGGGTAGCGACGGTATCTCCTCAAGACGCGTAACATCGTTATCCGTGTCAGACATCTGTATATGACTAAATTGATCAGTTGCTATGCTCGCGAAACTCGCCATCTTTGGCAATATCTCAGGCAGTAGAGGCTCGTCACGCGCGGTTGCGTGGTACATGGCGGCCAGCACTTTATGCGTAACGTTGAAGCAGGTTTCGGGAGGAAGCCGCGCTGGCTTGGCGCCCATGGCTTGTATCCATGTATAAGTGGGAGCATATTGCCGCGCGTGTTGGGGTCCGGCTATATCTTGCGTTGCCTTCTCGATCGCCTCGGGATGGGGGCAAGGGAATACATTCGCCGACGGTGGTCCCGACAAGCGCATGGATTCCATCACCGGCGCACGTCCCCCCGGATAATCTTTTGATGTATCGAATCCCGGGTACACCACGCCAGTAAAGGGATGTTTTTTTTCTTTCGAGGGCACACTCTCCTGATGGCAAAAGCTGACCTTCAGTTTCCCATCCTCCGCTCGCCAGACACCCGCCAGCGCAATATGTGCCGTTGTTCCATAGCATCGCGGAAAACGGAAAGTGATAGCCATTCCGTTATCACTCTCGCTCATTGTCGCTATCTTGTTATTGATGGCATGGGTTAGCGATTTGCAGAAATTCGCGAATTCGGCAGGCTGCTCATCCATCAATTGACGCATGGCCGCATCATGAGTGAATTCTCCGATTACCTCGTACAGCTTCACCTCCCTAAAATTGGAGGTCTGAGGCAGTTGGGTCTTGTAAACCGGTGGTAATGCATGTACCAGCGCCGTCCAAGCCTGCTCTTCGTCGGGCGTCAGGGGTTTTAACAAAAAAGCTTGTCTCGCCGCTTCGGTAGATCGAGACGCATGATGTTTGGTGTCGACGATTCCCCTGAGTTTTTCGACGGCTGCTTCCGCCGCCGGTGACAGCCATCCGAGCTGATCTTCGTAAAACTTGCATTGTGCGGATTCGAGCTGCTGCCTGGCTTCTTTGTAAGCGTTTGCAAATGCTGGCGAATAGGAGCCTTTGGCCAGCCGCTTCGAGTCTGTATCGACTGCTTGTTCCAGGTAGTTTTTGTACGCAGAGGGAAGCGAATCAAGCAGATTTTTCCACGCCAGATTTTCTTCTGGGGTAAGTGGTTTTGTCGCTGAGGATTGCTTACCGGGGAAGTCAGGCGTGTGGTCATGTATTTTATTGACGATCACGCCGGCCAAATGATTCATCGCTTCTTCGGCTCTCGGCGAAACCCAATTCAGATTTTGTATATAAAACGCTGATTCTCTGGAACCGAGCACACGCACCGCGGCCTTGAAAGCAATCGCGAATTCAGGTGAGTAAGGCAGATCCTCGTTTGATTCGGTATCGGGACGAGCTCCAGCGGGCGGGTTCTTGATTGCACTGTCAGAGAAAATCCTGGAGGAATTTTCTTTCATCGGCACGGCGGTAGGTTTATGTCGGGGAGTCGGTTTGATGCCGGCCACATTGATACCACTGGTTGATGTCGACGCAGGTTGAGGATTCACGTACATAGTGGTCTCCCGCTTATTGAACGTAGAGCGCTGAGAGGCGATCTCTGGCCGACTCAAGCAGCGCATAGATTTTTTCTGGTAGCAGAGTGCCATCGGTGCTGGTGCTCAGGTGGAAGCAGGCGCGGTAGACGACCGAGCCGGTGACGGGGTGCAGGCCAAAGCAGCCATGATCTGCATTGCCCAAGGGGGTGTTTTGCTCGAGTAGATAACGGTAAAGCCCGGCGTCATCCTCCGGGCCGAGATCGATCAGCACATGCATGACATCGGGCTCGTCTTCCCCGCCGGGAATCAGGCCGCAGATCGTGCCGTCAATCTCGATGTGTTTGTCATCGTCTTCGTTCCAAGGCGGCATTCCTGTGGCGGCGCACCACTCGCGAATCACGCGATCATAATGTTGTCGACGCATTCGTTCCTCCTTGCAGATGGTTAATTTGTCGAAGTACAAGTTCAGTAACAAATGCGTGGTAATAATTCAACTATCGAACAAATCGGCGATAAGCAAACTTTTAGTCTTTCACTGGCGTAAGTTTACTCGAAAAAAAAGCGACGGCTGCAAGCCGTCGCCCGGTCAGAGGTGGATCAGAGGTGGATCAGAGGTGGATCAGAAGTCGATCAGAGGCGGTTGAATGCGTTCGGTTCGGGAATTATTTTGGCTGGCGCCGGAGCAGGCTGACGACCACCAGCGCAGCCAGCAGAAGGACGGTGGCTGCCTGCATCATCAGGTCACGTGCAGGCGAGGCGAGAATACCCCAGGCACTCTCAGCCGCGGCCGATTCCTTGCCGTCGGGTTCGGTGGGCTTGTCGGGTTGTACGCTGCTCTTCATCTCAAGGATATTTTTTTCCAACAGACGAATCCGTTCGCTGGCCTCTTCGGCGGCTTTTCTTGCCGCGATCGCTTCTTCTTCGGTCTTCCCGCCCGTATCCGAGGGTTTTAGGGCCGCGAGTGTCAGGTGATCGCCCGACGTACCGGCAGGTGATGTTCCGCCCGCCTTGAGCTTGCGGGTGCTCGAGCG
>JBEDGK010000152.1:0-4547 GCA_041174665.1 Pseudomonadota bacterium | reverse complement strand
ATCGCCATGCGCGGCGAAATCCCGGGTATGACCAAAGCCAGCTGGTAATAGGAGAAGATGCGATGAGTATGAGCGATCCTATCGCCGATATGCTGACGCGTATCCGTAACGCGCAGAGCGTAAACAAGTCGACCGTTGTGATGCCCTCGTCAAAGCTGAAGGTGGCCATCGCACGCGTGCTGAAGGATGAAGGCTATATTGAAAATTTCAGCGTGAGTCAGGGCAGCAAGCCCGAGTTGAATATCGAGCTGAAGTACTACGCAGGCCGTCCCGTGATCGAAAAGATCGAGCGCGTTTCGCGCCCGGGTCTGCGCATCTATCGTGGCAAAGGCGAGATACCGACAGTGATGAATGGTCTCGGTGTCACCATCGTTTCCACGCCCAAGGGCGTCATGACTGACCGCAAGGCGCGCGCTACCGGCACCGGTGGCGAGATCCTGTGCTACGTGGCCTAAGGGGGGAACGACATGTCACGAGTAGGTAAGATGCCGATCCCGCTGCCTTCTGGCGTTGAAGTCACGATTGCAGCCGATAAGATCTCGGTCAAAGGCCCGCAGGGCACGCTGTCGCTTCCGCTGACCGGTCAGGTCGTTGTGAAGAATGAAAACAGCACGCTGACCTTTACGCCGGCCGATGAGAGCCGTGAAGCCAACGCCATGTCCGGCACCGTCCGTGCATTGGTCAACAATCTGGTTAATGGCGTCAGCAAAGGTTTCGAGAAGAAGCTCTCGCTGGTGGGCGTGGGTTTCCGTGCTCAGGCGCAGGGCGATAAGCTGAATCTCTCGCTGGGCTTCTCGCACCCGGTCGTTCATCAGATGCCAGACGGGGTGAAGTGCGAGACCCCTTCGCAAACAGAAATCATCATCAAGGGCATTGATCGCCAAAAGGTCGGCCAGGTGGCCGCCGAGGTGCGCAACTACCGTCCCCCCGAGCCTTACAAGGGCAAGGGCGTCCGCTACGTGGACGAAGTGGTGCTGATCAAAGAAACCAAGAAGAAGTAAGGGTTGACCATGGACAAGAAAGCATCCCGTCTGCGTCGCGCTCGGCAAACGCGCGCGAAAATTGCAGAATTAAAAGTAAACCGCCTTGCTGTTCACCGCACCAACCTGCACATCTACGCCACCATTATCAGCCCCGACGCTAAGGTATTGGCATCTGCATCGACCGCTGAAGCAGAGATACGCAAGGTACTCGCAGACAAGACAGGCAAGGGTGGCAATACTGCGGCGGCGGCTCTGGTGGGCAAGCTCGTCGCAGAAAAAGCATTGAAAGCCGGTATTGCCGAGGTTGCCTTCGACCGCTCCGGTTTCCGCTATCACGGCCGTGTAAAAGCAGTTGCGGATGCAGCTCGCGAAGCCGGTCTGAAGTTCTAAGGAAGACTCATCATGGCAAAAATGCAGCAGAAAATGCAGAGCGACAAGCCGGACGATGGCATGCGCGAGAAGATGATCGCGGTCAACCGCGTCACCAAGGTCGTCAAGGGTGGCCGCATCATGGGTTTCGCCGCGCTGGCCGTGGTGGGCGATGGCGATGGCCGTATCGGCATGGGCAAGGGCAAGTCGAAAGAGGTGCCGGTCGCTGTGCAAAAGGCAATGGAAGAAGCTCGCCGCAAGATGATCAAGGTCTCGCTCAAGAATGGCACCTTGCAGCACACGGTGCATGGTCGTCATGGCGCTTCGTCAGTGATGATGATCCCCGCGAAAGAAGGTACTGGCGTGATCGCCGGCGGTCCGATGCGCGCAATCTTCGAAGTGATGGGCGTGACCAACGTCGTGGCCAAGTCGCATGGCTCGACCAACCCATACAACATGGTGCGCGCGACCATTGACGGCCTCTCGAAGATGAACACCCCTTCCGAAATTGCTGCCAAGCGCGGCAAGTCGGTCGAAGAAATCCTGGGCTGAGGTGACTGATATGGCAAACACTATCAAGGTCAAGCTGGTCAAAGGTTTGATCGGGACCAAGCAGTCGCATCGCGACACTGTTCGTGGCCTCGGCCTGCGCAAGATCAACTCAGAGCGCGTCCTCGAAGACACACCGGCAGTGCGCGGCATGATCAACAAAGTCTCTTATCTCGTGAAAGTAGTGTCGTAAGCCCTGCTTGCGTACGGAGAAACCATGGAACTCAACACTATTCAACCCGCAGCAGGTGCCAAGCACGCCAAACGTCGCGTTGGTCGCGGCATTGGCTCCGGTCTGGGCAAGACCGCCGGCCGTGGTCACAAGGGCCAGAAGTCGCGTGCAGGTGGTTTCCACAAAGTGGGTTTCGAGGGCGGCCAGATGCCGCTGCAGCGTCGACTGCCCAAGCGCGGTTTCAAATCGCAGAGCAAGCCCTTCAAGGCTGAAGTGCGTTTGTCCGAACTGGAAAAACTGCCGGTGAGTGAGGTTGATGTGCTTGTGCTGAAAAAGGCCGGCCTCGTCCCTGAACTGGCACGCGTCGTTCGCGTGATCAAGTCCGGTGACCTGACCAAGAAATTGGTTATCAAGGGGCTGATCGCGACGGCAGGTGCCAAGGCGGCCATCGAAGCCGCCGGCGGTTCGATCGAGTAATCAGGCACTAGGCTGGGATCAAGTGGCAACCTCTCCGAAACTCGCTAGAAGTGCAGCCAGCGGCTTCCCATGGGGCCGTTTATGGTTCTTGCTGGCTGCGCTGGTGGTGTTCAGGATAGGTGCGCACATTCCCGTTCCGGGCATCGACCCGGTGCAGTTGGCTGAGCTGTTCAACCAGAACCGTGGCGGTATTCTGGGCATGTTCAACATGTTCTCTGGTGGTGCGCTGTCGCGCTTCACGATTTTTGCGTTGGGCATCATGCCGTACATCTCGGCATCGATCATCATGCAGCTGTTGTCAGTCGTGTCGCCGCAGCTCGAAGCGCTGAAAAAGGAAGGCGAATCGGGCCGTCGGAAGATCACTCAGTACACCCGTTATGGAACGCTGCTGTTGGCGACCTTTCAGGCCTTGGGCATTGCCATTGCGCTGGAATCCCAAGCACGTCTGGTGATCGATCCGGGTCTGGCTTTTCGTTTCACGACGGTGGTGACGCTGGTGACGGGCACGATGTTTCTGATGTGGCTGGGTGAGCAGATTACCGAGCGCGGTCTGGGCAACGGTATTTCGATCATCATCTTTGCCGGCATCGCCGCGGGCTTGCCGAGTGCGCTGGGTGGGCTGTTCGAGCTGGTGCGCACCGGATCGATGAACGCGCTGAGCGCAATTCTGATCTGCGTGATTGTCGCTTTGGTGACGTTCGCGGTGGTGTTTATCGAACGTGGGCAGCGCAAGATTCTCGTGAATTACGCGAAGCGTCAGGTCGGCAACAAAGTGTATGGCGGGCAGAGCAGCCATCTGCCGCTGAAGTTGAATATGTCGGGCGTGATTCCGCCGATTTTTGCATCGTCGATCATTTTGTTCCCGGCGACGATTACGAGTTGGTTCACCTCCGGGAATGTGGACAGCGGATTTGTGCGTTTCCTGAAGGATCTGGCGGCTTCACTGGCACCGGGTGAACCGATTCATGCGTTGCTTTATGCGGCTGCGATCGTTTTCTTCTGCTTCTTTTATACCGCGCTGGTGTTCAACAGCAAAGAAACCGCCGACAACCTGAAGAAGAGCGGCGCCTTTGTTCCTGGCATCCGTCCGGGCGAACAGACCGCGCGTTACATCGACCGTATCCTGACGCGTCTTACTCTGGCGGGGGCGGTGTACATCACGCTGATTTGCTTGCTGCCAGAATTCTTGATCGCTCGTTGGAATGTGCCCTTCTATTTCGGTGGCACATCCCTGCTGATCATCGTGGTGGTTACGATGGACTTCATGGCGCAGGTTCAAAACTATGTAATGTCGCAGCAGTACGAGTCGCTGCTGCGCAAGGCAAACTTCAAAGGCGGCATCTTGCCGCGTTGAGATAAAGGAATAAACGCTTCATATGTCCAAAGACGACGTTATTCAGATGCAGGGCGAGATTCTCGAAAACCTGCCGAATGCCACCTTCAGGGTGAAGTTGGAAAACGGACATGTGGTGTTGGGGCATATTTCTGGAAAGATGAGAATGAACTATATCCGGATACTTCCGGGCGACAAGGTGACAGTCGAACTGACGCCGTACGATTTGAGCAGGGCGCGGATTGTTTTCCGCACAAAGTAACTAGCCAGTAATTAAAAGACTGAAAGAAAGAGGGCCATCATGAAAGTGCTCGCATCAGTGAAGCGGATCTGCCGCAACTGCAAGATCATCAAGCGCAAGGGCGTTGTTCGCGTGATTTGCACCGAACCCCGCCATAAGCAGCGCCAGGGTTAATTTAACGTTATTGATCGAGGAATAACGCATGGCACGTATTGCAGGGGTCAACATCCCCAACCACCAGCACACCGTGATCGGCCTGACGGCGATCTATGGCCTCGGCCGTCCACGCGCGGAGCTGATCTGCGCGATGACAGGTGTACCCACCAATAAAAAAGTCAAAGATCTCGACGACAACGAGCTAGAGAAGCTGCGCGATGAAATTGGTAAATTCATTGTCGAGGGTGATCTGCGTCGTGAATTGTC
>JBEDGK010000151.1:0-3817 GCA_041174665.1 Pseudomonadota bacterium | reverse complement strand
CGGCTGCGATGGCGAGCGTTTGACGGTCGATGCATAGGCCGGCGACAAATAGTCAGGCTGTTCGCCCAATGAGGACCGGCGATAGGGATGAAGTACTGACATGCGATCTTCCTTGTCTCGTGTTGCTCGGGATCGTCTGATCCTGCTCTGATCTTTTTTGGTTTTAATCTCGGTATTGATGGTCGCTCACGTTCAGCGACAATGTCTACAGACGCTCTATGATTATCGCAATCCCCTGCCCGACCCCAATGCACATGGTGCACAGCGCATAGCGTCCTCCACTGCGGTGCAACTGATACATGGCTGTCGTTACCAGCCGTGCGCCACTCATACCCAGCGGATGACCCAGCGCGATCGCACCACCATTAGGATTCACGCGTGGATCATTGTCCGCGATACCGAGCTGGCGCAGCACTGCCAAACCCTGCGCGGCGAAGGCCTCATTGAGTTCAATCACATCCATCTGCGCCAGTGTCATGCCCGTTTGCTGCAAAAGTTTCTGTACGGCGGGCACGGGTCCGATACCCATGACCCTCGGCGGCACTCCGGCGGTTGCCATGCCGACCACTCGGGCCTTAGGCGTCAGTCCGAAACGTCGCGCATGCTCCTCATCCGAAAGCAGCAAGGCGCACGCGCCATCATTGACTCCCGATGCATTGCCTGCCGTAACCGAGCCTTCGGGGGTCACCACACCTTTGAGTTTTGCCAGCGCTTCAATGCTGGTCGAGCGTGGATGCTCATCGTGCAGCACCATCACCGTCTCGCCTTTTTTTTGCGGAATGCTGACCAGCACGATCTCCTCTGCCAGCACGCCATTGGCCTGCGCTGCAGCCGCCTTGTTCTGACTGGCGGCTGCGAACGCATCCTGGTCGGCTCGGCTGATCTGATAATCGACAGCGACGTTTTCTGCAGTCTCAGGCATGGAGTCCACCCCATACATCGCTTTCATCTGCGGATTGATGAAGCGCCAGCCTATGGTGGTGTCAAACATATGCGCATTGCGCGAGAACGCACTATCCGCCTTACCCATGACAAAAGGGGCGCGCGTCATCGACTCGACGCCGCCCGCAATCATGAGTCCTGCTTCGCCGGATTTAATCGCGCGTGCAGCAGAGCCCACAGCATCCATACCCGAGCCACACAAGCGATTAATCGTGGCACCCGGCACCTCGATCGGCAAGCCGGCAAGCAGCGCGGACATCCGAGCGACATTACGATTATCCTCGCCTGCCTGGTTCGCGCAGCCAAAAAGTACTTCATTCACCGCAGACCAGTCGACGGTCGGATTACGCTCCTGTAAAGCACGCAGAGGGATAGCGCCCAAATCATCGGCGCGCAGATCCTTGAGCGCGCCGCCGAAGCGTCCGATGGGTGTACGTATCGCGTCGCAAATAAAAGCTTGTTTCATATTGGATCCAGAGAATTAAACTAGCGAAGACTGATCGCCAAGATGGCGAGTCGGTTTTGCAATTCAGGCCGCGGTGAGCGACAGGCCGACGATGCGCTCCAGCTCGGGCAGGCTGATTCCCTCAGCCATTTCTCGAACGCGCAGCGCCCCTGCGTCAATGTCGATGACCGCGAGATCGGTATATACCCGGCTGACACAGCCGACCCCCGTGAGCGGGTAGGTGCAGCGCTCCACCAGCTTGCTCTCGCCAGTTTTGGTTTGCAATTCCATCGTCACAAACACACGCTTGGCGCCGATGGCTAGATCCATCGCACCACCGACGGCGGGTATGGCGTCTGATGCACCAGTGTGCCAGTTGGCGAGGTCGCCATGACGCGACACCTGAAATGCACCCAGCACACAAATATCGAGATGCCCGCCGCGCATCATTGCAAATGAATCCGCATGATGAAAAAAAGCGCCGCCGGTCAGCAGTGTCACTGGCTGCTTCCCCGCATTTATCAGATCTTCATCCTCCTCACCGGACCGGGGCGCCGGGCCCATGCCGAGGATGCCATTCTCACTGTGCAAAAGCACCTCTTTCGACGGATCGAGATGATTGGCAACCAACGTCGGAAGGCCAATACCCAAATTCACATACTTGCCTGGCGCAATGTCGCGCGCGACTTTCTGAGCGATCTCATCTTTACTGAAACGCTTCATGAACATCCCCCAGCGATCTGCACGACACGCTGCACGAAAATTCCCGGAGTGACGATGGCCTCTGCATCAAGTTCACCTAATTCAACCACCTTGCTGACTTGCACGATCGAGCAGGTGGCCGCCATCGCCATGATGGGGCCGAAGTTGCGCGCGGCCTTCCGGTAGACCAGATTACCCCAGCGGTCAGCTTTTTCCGCCTTGATCAGCGCATAGTCTGCATGAATCGGGTATTCGAGTACGTAGTGCCGGCCATTAATGAACCGGGTCTCCTTACCCTCGGCCAGCTGTGTGCCATAACCGGTTGGCGTAAAAAATGCCCCTATGCCCGCGCCCGCCGCACGGATACGTTCGGCGAGATTGCCCTGTGGTGTCAGCTCCAATTCGATCTTGCCGCTGCGGTAGAGACCGTCGAACACATGAGAATCCGTCTGGCGCGGAAATGAGCAAATGATCTTTCTTACACGGCGGGCAGCCAGCAGCGCGGCCAGTCCAGTGTCGCCATTGCCGGCATTGTTGTTAACGATGGTGAGATCCGTTGCCCCTTGCGCAATCACCGCGTCGATCAGTTCGCGTGGCATGCCGGCATTGCCGAAGCCACCGATCATGATTGTTGCGCCATCAAAAATGCCCGCGACGGCGGCGTCGAGTCCAGGATAAATCTTGTTAACCAAATCATCGTCCTTTGAACGTGGCGGGTGTTTACTGCTGATGTGGATTTTCCGAGCGTTTTAGCCGGTTAGAAGTCGAACTGCTGTTCGTTTATCGAACATTTGTCTGACTACAGAACAGCTAGAGTGTATATTTGCGGAAAAACTGTCGCAATACACATCCCGCATTTTGTGTTCGGTCGTCGGACAAGCCGCGCGCTGGACCATGGATTGTTTTGCAATCAGACGCCGACAACTGTGCTCCTTGCGCAACAAAAAAATTCGCAAAACCTTCCGTGTAAATGAACGAGTGCTCGTAAAAAGCGAGAATTATCAAAAGAATATTAAGTTCCGCTACGGTAACACCGCTTCATCAGCATGGGTTCAGCGACCATCTTGCAAAGCTGCGGAAAGAACGCAGACCGCAGCTTGTGATCGCTCCAAAAAGCTTGAATGCGCGACACGCAGGCCAAGAAGGACAACACCAAGTTTCTCGGTCCAATTCCAACTGACTGAGCGAGCAATTGCACCAAAGTAGCGGCTCATGATCCGATTCGACCGCGACCCAAACACGCAAAACATTACTTTGCCCGATATGAACGACACCACGACATATACCTCACCTGTACCGCTGGCCGCCAGCGATACCCGGTCACTCGCGCAGGAACCTGCTTCCACTGCGAAGCTCCCTCGTCCGCTCACGATTGCCGAGGAAATCGACGCGCTAACCGATCCCAGCTTCATGACCTCCCTCGCGCGCGGCCTCGCGGTAGTCAAGGCATTCAGCGATCACCGTCGCGCAATGACAATCGCACAAATCAGTCACAAGACAGGCATACCGCGCGCCGCCGTGCGTCGCTGCCTGTACACGCTGAAGCAGCTCGGCTACGCGGGCTCCGAAGCGAACAATTTTTTTCTCAAGCCGAAGATACTGATGCTCGGATATTCGTATCTGTCTTCCACACCACTGACGGTGTCGGCCCAGCCCTGCCTGAACCAGGTGAGCCAGAGACTGGGTGAATCCTGCTCACTGGCGGTATTCGAGCAGGACGAGGTGCTG
>JBEDGK010000150.1:0-7852 GCA_041174665.1 Pseudomonadota bacterium | reverse complement strand
GAACCGTAACAGTGCAACCGTAGACTTCGCGGCTCACGAATCAACGCCCCAACGAGGAGTCCTCCATGATCGCGTGCCGCAGGTTTGTATCTGTTTCACTGGTTGCCCTGGCAACGACAATGGCCTCTGCTGCCACCGCACAGATTGTCAAAGTTGACGGTTCTTCCACCGTGTTTCCCATCACGGAGGGTATCGCCGAAGATTTTCAGAAGGCCAAGCGCGGAGCAGTCAAAGTTACCGTAGGCATCTCGGGTACCGGCGGAGGCTTCAAGAAATTTTGCCGCAACGAAATTGATGTGCAGAACGCCTCACGACCCATTCTGCAGCGTGAGATGGACGACTGTCGCGCCGCAGGAGTCGAATATCTTGAATTACCCGTCGCCTTTGATGCACTCACGGTTGTCATCAACCCACGCAATGCCTGGTTGAAATCGATCACTGTCGCGGAACTCAAAAAAATCTGGGAGCCTTCTGCTCAGGGAAAGATCAACCGCTGGAATCAGGTCAATCCCGCCTGGCCTGATGCTCCGATCAAGCTTTTCGGCGCCGGAGCAGATTCCGGCACGTTTGACTATTTCACCGAGGCAATCAACGGAAAGTCGAAAGCCAGCCGCGGCGACTTCACTGCATCGGAGGACGATAACGTGCTCGTACAGGGCGTATCGCAAGATGTCAACGCGATCGGCTACTTCGGTTACGCGTACTATGCTGAAAATACCAGCCGCCTGAAGTCGCTCGCCATCGTTGAGAAGGAGGGCAAACCCGCCGTGGCGCCCAGCGAGGCGTCTGTGCTCGATGGCAGCTATCAGCCACTTTCACGGCCAATTTTCATTTATGTCAATGTCAAGTCACTTGCCAAAAACGAAGTTAGAGAGTTCACTGAGTTCTACCTGAAAAATGCGACCAGAATCGCCAAAGAGGTGAAGTACGTGCCGCTGCCGGAGCGTGCTTACGCGGCGGGACTTGATCGACTGAGCAAAATGAACAAGGGCACCGTCTATGGCGGCAAGAACGAAGTGGGAGTCAAAATTGACGACCTGTTCAGTCGTAGCCCGGCGCTTTGAGGGACTGAACTAACCCCATCTCTGGCTGCCGCTTAATGACCCGTGAAAACTCAGTGCCCGAAACCGGGGCCGCCAAGCAGGAACGCCTGGCGGCCTATGCGGCCTCCAAGGCTAAACGTCGCCGCAGCGAACGAACCAAAGAAGCTGTTCTGTTCTTAGCGGCAAGCGTTTCAGTGCTGACCACGGTGGGCATTGTGTATGTGCTGCTGCGTGAATCATTCGAGTTTTTCCGGCATGTTTCGATTATCGACTTTCTGACTGACACGCAGTGGACCCCTCTGTTTTCGGATCCCCACTTCGGCATCTGGGTACTGATGTCTGGCACTATCACCAGCTCGGTAGTTGCCTTGTGTGTGGCGATTCCGCTGGGGACCATCACAGCCATCTATCTTTCTGAGTTTGCCAGCTACCGGGTCCGAGAAATTTTCAAACCGCTGTTGGAACTCTTGTCCGGAGTTCCAACGATTATCTACGGCTATTTCGCTCTTCTGTTTGTAACACCACTGCTGCAGCGATTCTTTCCTGAACTGCCTGGGTTTAACGTCTTGTCAGCGGGCCTGGTGATGGGGGTGATGATCATCCCTTATGTATCGTCGCTGTCTGAAGATGCCATGCGTGCTGTGCCAATGAGCCTGCGGGAAGGCTCGTATGCCATGGGTGCTACCCGTTTTCAAACGGCCCTTAAGGTTGTGGTACCGGCCGCGTTTTCTGGCATCGCGTCCGCATACATCCTCGGCATTTCTCGCGCCGTCGGCGAGACCATGATTCTGGCTGTTGCGGCAGGTATGCAGCCCTCTCTCAGTTTCAATCCGCTAGAGCCCGCAGCGACCATTACCTCGTACATCGTCCAGGTCGCACTGGGTGATTTACCTCACGGCAGCGTTGGTTATCAGACTATCTTCGCAGCCGGACTTTCATTAATGGTTCTTACGCTCACCTTCAATTTAGCTGGCCATTGGCTCAGGCGTCGCTACCGGGAGGCCTACTGACATGAACCGGCCGTCTGATGCCCAGGCCCTGAAGGCCCTGATTCGCAGCCACAGACGATGGGATGTCGCCTTCGGCATCTTGGGCGTAATGGCGCTTGCCGTCGGCATCCTTACGCTGATTGCGCTATTCGTCGATATGGCGATTGCGGGAATTCCGAGGCTCAACGGCGACTTTTTCGTAAATTTCCCATCGCGGCGCGCTTCACAGGCAGGAATACTGTCCGCCTGGGTCGGCTCAATCCTGGTCATGCTGGTCACTGCCGTAGTGGCAATACCTGTGGGTATCGCGGGTGCGATTTATCTCGAAGAGTATGCCCGGAAAAGCCTGCTTACCGACCTCATCGAAATCAACATCACGAACCTCGCGGGTGTGCCCTCCATCATCTACGGTCTTTTGGCACTGGGTCTGTTCGTCTACACCTTTGGGTTGGGGCAGTCGATTCTGACCGCTGGTCTAACGCTGGCCCTGCTCATTCTGCCCATCGTGATCACGGCGACCCGTGAGGCGCTGCGGGCGATTCCGCAATACATTCGGGAGGGTGCCTATGCCTGCGGGGCATCTCAGTGGCAGGTAGTCTCCCAGCATCTTGTGCCCTACAGCACGCCTGGTATCCTCACCGGCGTCATCATCGGACTGTCGCGCGCCATCGGCGAGACCGCCCCCATCATTACGATCGGGGCCCTGACCTTCATCGCCTTTCTGCCACCCGTACCGTTTACCGGTACGCCAATGGCAGGTCCTTTCGACTGGCTGTGGTCGCCCTTTACCGTCATGCCCATTCAGATTTTCAACTGGACTTCAAGGCCAGATCCTTCATTTCATCAAAACGCCGCAGCCGCCAGTTTTGTGCTGGTGTTTATGACGCTCAGTATGAACGGACTGGCGATCTGGCTACGCTACCGGCTGCGCAAAAACATCAAATGGTAGATGTTGCTGAGCCCGGGCATCTTTCAACGAGCATTCATCTGCCGAGGTAGGCCATGTCGTCAACCGTTACTTTACCGGCCACGCCGATTCCCCTGAAAGCCCAGAGCCGAGATCTGGTGTTTTATTACGGCGCCTACAAGGCGCTCAAGGGCATCAGCATGCCGATACACGCCAATCGGGTCACAGCACTGATTGGCCCAAGCGGATGCGGCAAGTCGACCTATCTGCGCTGTTTCAATCGCATGCATGACCTGTATCCCGGTCACCGGTATGAGGGCGCGATTGATCTGCAGCCAGACGGCGTCAACATCCTCAGTCCTGAGGTTGACCCCATCGAAGTTCGCATGCGTATTTCGATGGTATTTCAGAAGCCCAATCCTTTCCCAAAATCGATCTACGAGAACGTGGCCTACGGTCTGCGGGTACGTGGAGAATCGCGGAAAAGTCTGCTGGATGACAAGGTCGAGGAGGCTCTGCGCGCTGCGGCACTGTGGAATGAGGTCAAAGACCGGTTACCCGAACTTGCCGTTAACCTGTCCGGAGGTCAGCAACAGCGACTCTGTATCGCCCGTGCGCTGGCCACCGACCCCGAAATGATTCTGTTTGATGAACCAACCTCAGCGCTTGACCCCATTGCCACTGGCAGTATTGAAGAGCTGGTCTCTGAAATCAAAAAGCGCGTAACCGTACTCATTGTCACCCACAACATGCAGCAGGCGGCTCGCGTATCAGATTTCGTTGCGTACATGTACCTGGGCGACCTGATCGAGTTTGGCGAGACGAAGGAAATCTTTATGAAGCCAAAGCGCAAGGAGACTGAGGACTACATCACGGGCCGATTCGGCTGAGGAGCTGCACATGATGGACAAACACCTCTCCACCCAGTTTGATGCTGAACTCAGTGGTATCTCGTCGCGTGTGCTCGAGATGGGTGGCCTGGTCGAGAGCCAGGTGGCTCGTGCAATCAGCGCACTGGCGCAACTCGATGGTGATCTGGCAACACAGGTTCTGCGCGATGAGGAGCAGGTCAATCGTCTTGAGGTAGAGATCGACCGTGACCTTTCTGGAATCATTGCTCTGCGTCAACCGACCGCGCGTGATCTGCGTCTGCTGATCGCTATCAGTCGTATCACGGCTAATCTGGAGCGCGCAGGCGATGAGGCTGCCCGCACCGCCCGGGTCGTCCAGCGCCTGCTCGAAACGGGGATGCCGAACCGGCTCCGATTGCCCATCGGCGATCTGAGATTGGAATCTGAAATGGCGATCAACCTGCTTCGCCGCTCGCTTGACGCTTTTGCCCGCCTTGACGCCAACGCAGGTCTCGATGTCATCAAGAGGGACCGCCAGATCGATCAGGAATTTGAGGGTCTTTTGCGAAAGCTGATCACCTACATGATGGAAGATCCCCGAACCATCTCTGCTGCCATCGATCTGGTGTTTGTAGCCAAAGCGGTCGAGCGAATCGGTGACCATGCCAAGAATCTGGCCGAGGCCGTAATCTACATTGTCAAGGGGGCAGATGTCCGACACACCCCAATGGCGGCTATGGAAGATGCGGTTCGTTAGACATCCGGGCCCACTGCTGCTGGTTCTTTTAGGGGCACTCCTGGGCGCCGTGGTAGCTCAGGCGCTGGGTACCGAAGCTGTGATCGCTGGTCTGGTGGCCGGCGCCCTGGTGGGTTCGCTGTCGGCCCTTGGTCTCGAGAAATCCCGAGTGGCTGTGTTTTCGAGCTGGCTGCGGAATCCATCCCCGGGCCTTTCCGACCAATTCGCGGGCCTCACCGCCGACATCGCGTACCGGGTTGACCGACTGCTGCAGTCCCATGCGAGGGCGTTGCTGCTCGAGCGGGAAAAGCTGCAGTCATTCAGAGCCGCCATCGATGCCTCACCGAACGGGGTTCTGGTTCTCAATGAGCAGCAGCAGATCATCTGGTGTAACCGAAACGCAGCTTCACATTTCGGTATCGACGCCGGCCGTGACCACCTTCAGCTTGCCACCAATATTGTCCGCGCGCCTGAATTTGTAGCGCATTTGCGCTCGGCCCGTTATGAGGAAGCTGTTCAATTTATCGGCCCTGCTGGGCGCAGGCTGGGCGTTCATGTCAGACCGTTCGTCGACGGTTTTCTGATTCTTTCCCAGGATCTGACCGATGGCGATCGCGCCGAGCGTATGCGGCGAGAGTTCATGACCAATGTCTCACATGAGATCCAGACCCCGCTTACGGTAATTTCGGGGTTTATCGAAACCCTGGGCGATACGCCGACGGTCTCAAAGCCAGTCGCAGATATCCTCGATCTGATGCGACAGCAATCGGACCGTATGAAGTCGATCGTCAATGACCTTCTGGTGCTGGCTGATCTGGAGGGGCGAGGCATGCCTTCCCGAGACGAATGGTTTAGCGCCAAAGGGCTGGCAGAAGCCGCACTCAGGTACGCTGGTCAACAGTTTCCGGATCGCTCCACCGTTGAGATGGCCACGATTGGCTCGATGGCGCAGATCGCCGGAAGCCGTGATGAAATTCAAACGGCTTTGAACCACCTGGTCAGTAATGCCTGTCGGTACTGCGAACCCGGCACGCGCATTCAGATTTTGATCGATCATCTGGCGAGCGGCGAGCTGATCCTACGTGTGACCGATGAGGGGCCCGGTATCGGTGATGAGCATCTGCACAGGCTTACCGAACGCTTCTACCGCGTCGATTCAGACCGCTCGCGCGAGACGGGAGGAACCGGGCTGGGTCTGGCCGTCGTCAAAGAGATTGTCACCCGGCATGACGGTCTTCTAGAGATTGAATCGACGCCCGGACAGGGCAGCTCGTTCAGTCTTCGTATTCCGGCATCGCGCATCCGCAAACAGCCATCAACAGAGTCTGCTTAAATCCGTCGTAGAAACACGAAGAATCCGTCGACAGGTCGGTTCTGGTCGAATCGAACAACGCCCTCTCGAATTTGCACGATGTCCATGCCGTTTCTCAGCGCCAGTCGTTCCAGATAGGGGCGCGAATGTGCATAGCGCAGGGATGGCATCAGTTGAAAGCCAGCCTCATCAGTCGCTGACGCTTCGACGCTGAATGCGAACAGTCCCCCGGCTTGCAGCAGCATCGACACTGCGCTGAACACCTCTTCAAGCGCGCCGACGTAAATGAAAACATCGGCCGCAAAAACGGCATCATAGGCAGGTTGCGCCGTATCCAGCCAGGCCAGCAGGTCTGCCTGATACAGCTGATCATAGACACCCGACTGGGCGGCGAGATCAACCATGCGGGCGGAAACGTCGACCCCTTCAAGTCGGGATGGGTCGGCAGACAACGATGCATACTGCGACTCAAGCTCGCGGATGCGTTTGCCAATCAGCCCGGTCCCACAGCCCAGATCGAGGCAGCGTCGGTAAGGCAACGCGCACAATGAGACAGCTTCTTTGACAAGAATATCAGGCGCCTGGTAGCCAAGGGCGATCAGATGCGACTCAAAATCATCGGAATAGGCGTCAAAGAGCCCCTTGACGTAGTCAAGCGGGGGATGCGCGGGAACCCGCGAACCGGCACCGACGGCGTCAACCGATGCCAGATAGAAGCGGTGCAGATCTGGATCGGCGCCGAGATCAATTGCACGCCTAAAACAGTCGGCCGCGGTTTCATAGCGACCAAGCTCGCGAAGCACAGATCCGCGGCATGTCCAAAGCGCCACGCGCGCGGGCTCGAGATCAGTCGCTTTTTGAAGAATCTCCGCGCTTCGGAGCAGACGACCGGATTCCGCGCACGCAACACCCAGCCGCTCAAGCACGTCGATGTCGTCAGGCGTCTGCACAACAGCCTGCTCGAGCAGCTCGATCGCTTCGTCTTGCTGTCCCAAACCCAGCAGCACAACAGCCAGATTGAATAACAGCGATGGGCGCGCCGGTGCAAGGCTCAAGGCCTGCCTGAACACCCGTGCAGCATCATTTAACTGACCCGAGTGAACGAAATCCAGGCCCTCTTGAAAAAGATGCCTGGCCTGGTCAAAGGCAGTCATAGCCCGCAGGCCTGGTCCTGGTTCAGGTAACCGTCAGCGCAGCGCATTGTCGCCACTCATGTAGACGGCAACGTCGACGAAGCGCCCATCAGGCCCCATTCGAAAAAAGTTGCAGTTGTTCTTGCGGAACACCTGCCCGTCGAATGCGGTATTGCGCACATGAAACTGACACGCCAGCTGATCGGGCGGCTGAACGACATGCTGAAAATCGCCGTGCCAGATACCCTGATAACGTGCGAACAGTCTTTCGAACATACCGCTGATCTGCTCGTGTCCCTGAAATACCGTGTCATAGGTTGCCACCGCGAATCGCGCGTCTGGCGCAAGCCAGGCCAGCGTGCCGGCCAAATCTTTGCGATCAACGGCGGCAAAATAGGACTCTGCTGCAGCGATAAGCCGGCTGGAGGCCGAGGTCTGAGCGTCTATGCTCATTTGCTCAAAAAGCGGCGTACACGCTCGCCTTCCTCGACATAGTAGCGAGCCCAGCTGTTCGTAAACTGTTCAGGCCCCTGATAGACGATGGCATTTTCCATTTCGTCCATTCGGGCGATGAACGCAGGGTCTTCGACGGCCTTGCGAAACCCCTCGTGCAGCTTTGCCACCACCTCGGGAGTCAGGCCCTTGGGTCCGGCAAGGCCTAAGGGTGTGAGGTGGACAACACCGTACTCGGTCTCTCGCACTACAGGCACATCGGGGAAGCGGCGCGTGCGCTTTTCGCCCAAGGTGGCCAATAGGCGCAGCCGGCCAGCCTGCACCAGAGAGCTCCAGCCACCCGGTGTAACGGCGATGAGATCGACATGCCCACCCATCAGTGCAGCCGCGGCATCTGCGTCACCCTTGGAAGGTACATGATTAAACTG
>JBEDGK010000149.1:0-20120 GCA_041174665.1 Pseudomonadota bacterium | reverse complement strand
CCGAGGATGGCTCGGCACGCAAGCATGAGGGCAAGTGCGACAAGCGCGTGGTTCGCGGCGGAGCGTGGCTGGATGGTCCGTCGACTGCACGCTCGGCGTATCGCTATTCCGAGGAAGAGGGCATGCGTAACCACCAGACGGGTTTTCGCGTAGCACGTGACCTGTGAACACTCTTTCGATCTGACAGAGAGGCAGACCATGGCGTTTCTCCGCGACGTTCGCACTGCATGGATAAAAAAATTCTGCGTCATGACGGCCGCTGCCGCGATGCTGGGGACTGCCGGCACCGCGGCCACGCAGATGATTCGTTCGAGCGAAAAGAAGATCGATCCAGCTGCGGTTTACATGCAGCCAGTGCCAGGACTCACGCACTCGCAGCTGCAGAAATTCAAGGCCGGTGAAAAGCAGTTCAAGGCGCCGTGGGTGGTGTTTCCGCTGCTCGGCGGCGAGTGGGGCTTGGGCCCCACTTTTCTGGCGAGTTCCTGCGTAGGTTGTCATGTGCAGGCAGGTCGCGGTCGCACGATGGATGCGCCTGGCATCGTGGTATTTCAGCAGCTGTTGAGACTATCGGTTCCGGGAGAAGACGAGCACGGTGGGCCGCGCCCGCATCCTCATTATGGTGACCAGATCCAGGTATTCGGTATCAACGTCGGATTAAAAGAAAATCTCAAGCCCGGTGAAGCGGATCTGTACGTCGACTGGTTGCCAGAGATGGTCACTCTGCCTGATGGCGAGAAGGTCGAACTGCGCCAGCCCAAGATACGAGTGGAAAAACTCAACTTCGGCCCGATTGATGAGACCGTGATGACCTCTCTGCGTAACACGCAAGTCGTGTTTGGCATGGGTTATCTGGAAGCAGTGAGTGAAGAAGACATTCTGGCGCTGGCCAAGATGCAGCAGGCGCAGGGGCTCAACGGACGTCCTAACTATGTGCGCGACGATATCAACAAGCGCACCGCGCTCGGTCGATTCGGCTGGAAGGCCAATCAGCCCAGCATCAAACAGCAGATCGTCGCCGCTTTTCATGGCGACATGGGCGTGACGTCTTCCCTGTACATTGAAGAAAATTGTCCGCCGGTGCAGACCGCCTGCCGCGCAGTGCCGCCGGGGAATCGTCCTGAACTACTTGACTATTCATGGGATGAGCTGAATTTCTGGTCAGTGGCAGTAGATGCGCCGCAACCGCGCGATCAGGATGCGGAGAATGTGCAGCGAGGGGCAAAGCTGTTCGAGAAAGCGCGCTGCGCGCAGTGCCACATACCTGAACTGAAAACCGGCGAGTACCCCTTGCTGCCTGCGATTGCGAAGCGCAGCTTCCGTCCGTATACCGACCTGCTGCTGCATGACATGGGGCCGGGGCTGGCTGATGGCCGCCCTGATTTCAAGGCTGGGCCGCGCGACTGGCGCACCGCGCCCTTGTGGGGAATAGGGCTATCCCAGCAGGTGAATGGCAGCACGAATTTGCTGCATGATGGTCGCGCGCGCAATGTGCTTGAGGCGATACTCTGGCATGGTGGTGAGGCCAAGCCGTCACGCGATATTTTTGCCGGCTTGAGCAAGGCAGAGCGCGAAGACTTGATCGCCTTTGTAAATTCCCTGTGATGCGTAACTTGATTTAGGAATTACTTCATGGTCACGCGCCGGGAAAAAATTGTCTACTTCAGTCTGGCGCTGGTGCTATTCATGGTGTTTCGTCATCTGCTCGGTCCCTTGCTCGGCCTTTCCGGGTTTGCGTTGACGGCGGCATCCTATGCATTCGCGATTCTGCTGGCTACGGTTTACCTTTACAAAACCTTGCTGCGTCCGACCCGCAGCGCCGAGGATAAGGGGGACGCATGATGTATCGAACGTTTTTTGCAGCTTGGATGTTGATCGCCGCCAGTACTGTGCACGCCGAGTGGAAGCTGTACGGCGATAACGGCAAGGCCGAGTTCTACTACGATGAAAAAAGCGTGATTGTCTCGGGTGGCCAAGTGAGGGTTTGGGAAATGCTGAACTATGGTTTCCCGCTTAACGGCGTGCTCTCCAATCGCTCGCACAAGGAATACGATTGCAACAGCGAGAAATTCCGCAATCTGTCGGGCGAGTTCTACAGCGAGAATATGTTGAAAGGTAATCGTGTCAGCAACAATGTCGATCCGGAGGACACCTGGCGACCGGTGATCGAGGGCACGCAAAACCAGGCGCTGATGCGCTTGGTCTGTGGCATGCGCAGCTGACACCGGCGTAGCGCCGGCAGCTGATGGGTGGTGCTGGCACGGATGTCGTCTCAGGAAAAAACGCATGATCGCACTGCTGGAAGCCCGCCGCGCAGGATTACTCAAGCGCTCGCACTGGGCACCCAACCTCGTTGCTGGTCTGATCGTCGGCGTGGTGGCGCTGCCCTTGGCCATGGCTTTTGCCATTGCTTCAGGTGCACGGCCTGAGCAAGGCATCTACACCGCGATCATCGGCGGGGGACTCATCTCGATTCTTGGTGGCAGCCGCTTGCAGATCGCGGGCCCCACCGGGGCATTTATCGCCATCCTCGCAGGTATTACAGCGAAGTACGGCATGGCCGGTTTGCAGCTTGCAACACTCATGGCAGGAATCATACTGGTGCTGATGGGTGTTGCACGCATGGGTGGCGTGATCAAATTCATACCAGCACCTGTCGTGGTTGGATTCACGGCAGGTATAGGCGTAATAATTTTTGTTGGCCAGTGGAGCGAGTTCTTTGGATTGCCCAAGCCAGCGGGCGAGCACTTTCACGAAAAGCTCTGGCATTTGCTGCTGTCATTCCCCAATGCGCATTGGCCCACACTGGGATTGTCCCTGCTGGGTCTGACACTGGTGCTGTTCGCACCGCGCGTGCCCGCACTGGCGCGCGTGCCTGGGCCGTTGATTGCGATGCTGGTGATCACCATGTTGCAGATGGCATGGGCCTTGCCGGGCATTGCCACGATAGGCTCGGCCTTTGGCGGCATACCGACTGGTTTGCCAGAATTCGCCTTGCCCGTCATGTCGCTGCCGCAGATCATCACGCTGATCGGTCCGGCTTTTACGATCGCAATGCTCGGTTCGATCGAGGCACTGCTGTCCGCCGTGGTGGCCGATGGCATGGCGGGCACCCGGCATGATTCGAATCAAGAACTGATTGGACAGGGCATCGCCAACATCGTTGTGCCGCTGTTCGGCGGTTTTGCCGCCACTGGCGCGATCGCCCGCACGGCGACCAATATCCGCAATGGTGCCACCAGTCCGCTAGCCGGCATCATGCATGCGGTGACGCTGGTCGCCATTCTGCTGTTCCTCGCGCCGCTGGCATCCAACATTCCCCTGGCGGCGTTGGCCGCAATACTCTTCGTCGTGGCATGGAACATGAGCGAGGCAAAGCACTTCATCCATCTGCTCAAGACCGCGCCTCTGGCCGACCGGCTGATTCTGGTGATTACTTTCGTGCTGACTGTATTCGCCGATCTGGTCGTTGCGGTGAATGTCGGCGTGATCCTCGCGATACTGCATTTCTTGCGCCGCATGTCTGACACGGTCGAGACATCGCCCGTCGATGAAACAGAGCTCTCTACCGAACTGGCGCGACATCACATCGATAAGCTGCCACTCGGTCTGATGGTGTACGAGATCGCTGGACCGATGTTCTTTGGCGCGGTAGAAAATTTCGAGCGCGCGCTGGTCGAAACGCACACTCAGCCAAAAGCGCTAGTCATTCGGCTGCGTCGCGTACCTTTCATGGATATCACGGGCATACAGGTGTTGGAAGAAGTCTGCGCCAAGTTGCGCAAGCGTGGTGTCACCGTAGTGCTGTGCGAGGCGAATGAGCGAGTGAAGGCTAAATTACTGCGCGCTGGTGTAATCCAGGAGGCACCGTCGGATGCGTATGCGGATCACCTGGCGGATGCGGTTCATGCGGCGTCGCGTGAGTTGTCGCGCAATCCGCAGCCGGCATCAACCGAGGTACTCCAGTGGAGATGAGGTGTCGTCAGCTGGTATTCATAAAAAAGTCCGTCTGCTCATCGCAGACGGACTTTTTTGTTGGTTGCGTATTCTCTAGCGATCGCCAGGAAGGCTAGTTCTGATTACTGCTTGATCGCTTCGATCGCGATATCGATACGGACTTCATCGCTGACGTTCGGCGCATATTTGCCCATATTGAAGTCGGTGCGCTTGACGGTGGTGTGGGCATTTGCGCCGATGGCATCTTTTTTGGCCATTGGATGGGGCATCGCCTGGAAACCGGTGACAGTCAAGGTGACGGGCTTGGTGATGCCTTTGAGCGTCAGGTTACCCTCGATCTTCGCCGGCTTGTCGCCATTAAAAATCACCTTGGTCGACTTGAAGGTCGCGGTCGGGAACTTGGCGGTGTTCAGAAAATCTTCGGCCTGAATGTGCTCGTTGAACAGGTTCGAGCCGGTATCCACGGACGTGGTATCGATGCTGATATCGACCTCGCCGGTCTTGGCCGCTTTGTCGAACACGATCTTGCCCGTGGTCTTGTTAAAGCGCGACATCTGCACCGAGAAGCCAAGGTGAGTGTACGAGAAGCTTGGGAAGGTGTGATTGTTATCGATCCCATAGGTTTCGGGTGCAGCGAACGACGACGATGCGATGGTCGCCAGAGCGACTGCGAGCGATAGTTGTTTGATAGTTTTCATGCGGGTTTCTCCTGGTAGTGGTGCGAAATACAAAAACGGACGGTTTTTCTTACTTAAATGTTCATGTTGATTGTTCTGATGAGGATGCATCCATCGAGTGGTCGGCGTGCGCAGGCAGCATGCGGATCAATACATCATCCCTGTCAATAAAATGATGCTTGAGAGCGGCAGCAATGTGTGTGAGAAGCAGAACAACCAGTAATAAGTTGAGGCCTTGATGAAGTGAGAGCAGCAGATCGCCTAGTTCTTTATTTTTAGGCAGCAGGTCGGGTATGGGCAGCACACCAAACCAGACCGTCTGAAAACCTTTCGCCGAACTCATCAGCCAGCCGGATAGTGGTACGGCCAGCATCAGCAGATACAGCCCGACATGGCCAACATGCGCAGCGATCTGCTGCAGCTTTGACATTTGCCATGGCATTAAAGGTGGCTGGTGGGTCGCTCGCCAGGCCAGTCTAACGAGCGTGAGTAAAAATACCGTCACACCAGCCCACTTGTGCCATGAGTAGAGCTTGAGTTTTTGGGGTGACAGCGGCAGATCACTCATGTAAAAGCCCAGTCCCAGCAGCCCAAAGATCATCAATGCCATCAACCAGTGCAGTGATTTGGCGGTCCGGGTGTAGTGCGTGGAAGCGTCCATCATGTCCTCTGTGCGTGGGTGGCTCAGTGTACAGGTGTGAAGGTATAGGCATCCATCGCCAGCACATAGTCGCTAATGCCCGCATGGAAGCGGTGCACCGCAGCGCCTTTGCCCGCAGCGCCCAGCGCGACATACAAAGGCAGCAAATGTTCATCACTGGGATGCGCCTGAGCGGCCTCCGGCGCCTGCTCACGGTAGCGAAGTAAAGCATCGGTGTTGCTTGACAGCAGTTGCGCGTGCATCCACTCCGGAAAATCGCGCACATAGTCCGGCGTTTGCCCCCCATTTTGCCTCGCGATCATGTAATCGCGCAGGTTGTGCGTGATATTCCCCGAGCCGATCACAAGAAAACCCCGGTTCACCAGCGGCGCGAGCGCCTCACCCAGACGATAGGCGTAAGCCGCGCCCGCATGGCTCTGCAGCGATAGCGGTATCACGGGTACGTCCGCATCCGGGTACATCAGTCGCAGCGGAACCCAAGCGCCATGGTCGAGGCCATCGGATGGCACTTCACGTACAGGCAGGCCCGCAGCAGCGATCGCAGCGGCGACTTCGCTCGCACCTTCGGGACAACCGGTTGCCGGGTAGTTGAGCTGGTAAAGCTCGGGCGGGAAGCCGTAAAAATCGTGAATGGTACCCAGCTTTTTTGCATGGCCGACCGTCGGCGCTTCAGTATCCCAGTGCGGACTGACGATCACGATGGCGCGCGGGCGCGGAAGACTGCTTGCCATCTCGGCCAGCGCCGCACCCGCTGCGCCAGGGCGCAGCGCAAACGTCGGTGCGCCATGCGGGACGAACAGCGTCGGCAATTGGGTTTCCATATCGATAATGTGCTTCGGTATTGGCTATGACCGTAATGTAGGCGGATCAATCGTTCTGAAATAGTAGACAATAGGCAAATCTTTATTCCGCTATCAGCAACAATGGACCGATTGCAGGCAATGCATGTGTTTGTCAGAGTGGCCGAGCTAGGCAGCTTCTCAGCGGTCGCGCAGCAGCTTGGTGTCGCGCGCTCGGTGGTCACGCGGCAGATCGCAGCGCTCGAAGAGCATCTGGGCATCAAGCTGATGGTGCGCAGCACCCGCCGGCTGACGCTGACCTCGGCGGGCGCGGCCTATCTAGAGAAGTGCCGGGTGATACTGAATCTGGTCGAAGCCGCCGAGACCGGTGTGGCCGAAGAGCGGCTGACGCCACGCGGTACGATACGTGTGAGCCTGCCGCTGTCATTCGGATTGAAGCGGGTCGCGCCTCTGCTGCTCGATTTTGCGCGCCGCTATCCCGAGGTCCGGCTGGATATGGACTACACCGACCGCCGGGTGAACCTGATCGAAGAAGCCATCGATCTTTCCGTGCGCATCACGGGCAAGTTGGGCGCGAACGAAATCGCGCGACGGCTGGGTGCGATACAGATGCGTGTGATTGCCTCACCCGCTTACCTTGCCGAGCATGGCACGCCGCGTCATCCGTCTGAGCTCGCGCATCACGAGTGCCTCAGCTACACCCTGGTAGGCGCACAGCAGTCATGGGCCTTCGAGGTGTCCGGAGCGCCGGTGAGCTTTCCTATTCGCGCGCGACTGCACGCCAATAATGGCGAGGCATTAACCGAAGCAGCGGTACAGGGACTCGGGATTGCGTTGCAGCCAGCTTTTATTGCCGAGGATGCGATTCGCTCTGGTCGGGTAGTCGCTCTGCTGGAGGATTTCCGATCACCGGAGCTGGGGATTTACGCGATATTGCCCAGCAACCGGCAAGTGCCGCACCGGGTCAGAGTATTAATGGATTTTCTGGCCAAGCATTTGCGCTGAGCGGCGGGAGTCGTTAATGCGAGTGCCGGTGATGAATGTCCGGATAGTGCGGATGTTTGTGCGTGATAGCCTCATGCCGGTGAAAGTGTGAGTGAGGCTCGCTGCCATCCCAGTCGGCGCCATGAGCATGCTGATGATGTTCATCATGCGTGTGCGGATGCTGGTGTTCCAGCGGCTCGTGCGTGTGCTCGTGGTCATGAGTTTCGGTCAGATGCAGCCAGACTCCTACGGCCATCAGCGCGCCCGCCGGCCAGAAATAGTCACTCGCTGATTCACCCATCAGCAGCGCCAGCGCAGCGCCAATGAAAGGCGCCGTTGAAAAATAAGCTCCGGTGCGTGCCGTGCCCAGACCGCGCAGCGCGAGCACAAACAGCACCAGGCTAGCGCCATAACCCAGCAAACCGACACTCATGGTGGCGAGCACAGTTGGCACCGCAGGCCAGTGCATGCCTAAGCCTAACGCCACCGCGCAGTTGACCGCGCCGGCGACCAATCCCTTGACCGAGGCAATGAACATCGCATCCGAGCTGGATACCTTGCGCGTGAGATTGTTATCGATGGCCCAGCACAGACAGGCAAGCGCAATCGCCACCGATCCCTGCCATCCATGATCGACAGCCGATGCGTCGGGCAATGACAGCAGTACGCCACCGACGACTATCACCAGCATGCCGATCATCACACGACGATGCGTGTGCTCTCGAAACGCGACCCAGGCCAGCAGCGCTGTCAGCACAGCTTCGAGATTGAGCAGCAGCGATGCGGTGGATGCCGATGTCGACTGTAATCCAGTCATCAGCAGCACCGGGCCAAGCATGCCGCCGAACACGATGGCTGATAGCAGCCAGCGCCACTCGCCCGGATTCAGCCCAGACGACGACCATCCGCGATCGCGGATCAATCTTGCAATGCCCAGCCCGACGCCGCTGCCCAGATACAGCATTCCGCCGAGCAGCAGAGGTGGGACTTCGCCGACCAGCAGCTTTGCCAGCGGTGTGCTGGCGCCAAACAGAGCGGCGGCCAGCAAGGCATGGATTACCTGAGGATGAAATGCAGACATGCTCGCATTGTAGTGAGGGATCGCCAACGATGCGACAGCCCTCAGGCTGCGGCCCCTGACGAGCTGAATTTGCGAGCCAGCCACGCCAGCGAAATACCCGTCAGCAGTACCGGCACCACCGAGCCCAGGTTCAGCCAGTGCCAGCCTTGTGTGGTCAGCAGCGCACCGGAAGCGAAAGAGCTGAGCGACATCACCACAAACACACAAAAATTGATCGCTGCCTGCGCGCGGTCTTTTTCTTCAGGTCGGTAGGCATCCAGCGACAAGGTAGTGCTGCCGGTGAACAGAAAATTCCAGCCCACGCCCAGCAGGAACAAGGCCGACACGAAGTGATGCAGATCGTTGCCATTGATCGCAATGAGGATGCAGGCGAGATTGAGCAGTACACCAACGCCCATGATGTTGAGCACACCAAAACGCCGGATCAGTGAGCCAGTGATAAAGCCCGGTGCGAACATGCCAATCACATGCCATTCCAACACCAAGGCGGTGTCACTGAAAGGCATGCCACACACTTGCATCGCCAGCGGTGTCGCCGCCATCAGCAGATTCATCACGCCGTAGCTGATTGACCCGGCCAGCGCTGAGACCATGAACACCGGTTGCGCCATGATCTCCATCAGCGGCCGTCCCTGATCGGCATTCGAAGTTCTTTCAGGCACCGGCGGAAAATCAATCTGCGAGATCAGCGCCAGCGCGATGATCGCCAGCACACCCAGCGCGAGATAAGCGCCGGCAAACGGCCTGGTGAGCAAGGCCTTGCTGTGATTGGCAAGATTGGGCCCGATCACGGCGCCGATCAGCCCGCCGGCCATCACCAGCGATACCGCTTTCTCGCGATGACCGCCATCGCTTAATTCGGCGGCGGCAAAGCGATAGAGGTGACCATTCGCACTGTAGTAGCCTGCCACCACGGTGGTGCCCACGAGCAGCCAGAACCATTGCTGTTCAACCGCCAGTATGCCCAAGCAAGCGGACAGCAGCGCGACCAGCAAACCCAGCTGAAACGACACCTTGCGGCCCCAGCGCCGCTGCGACTCCGCCACCAGTCCGGTACTGAGTGCGCCGCCGACCACATAGCCCATCACCGGCAGCGTCGCCATCCATGGGTAGGGTGCAAGGTTCAGCCCAACGAGACCATTGATCGCGATAAAGGTCACATTATTCGCCAGGAAAAGCCCTTGAGCAATCGCGAGCAGCCAGAGGTTTTTATTCATTGTTATCTGCCCTGTCAGGCGTTGTACCCGTCAATCGCAGCAATGGGCAGTGGCGCACGCTCCGGACGACAGCCCACTGTAAAACCAATGTCCGTCAGTGAAGCATCCAGATTGTGCTTGATCATCGAAAATCTCAAAGTCCCTGGATCCCGGCCTGCGCCGGGATGACGTTTTAGCTGCTAGCGGCCTTTATATCGTCGTCCCGGCGCAGGCCGGGACCCAGCGTCTTTTGATGAATGTCGGGACGTTTGGGTTTAACTGACTGGCATTGACTGTAAAACGAGATTTTACCGGCCAGGATGTCCCCATCGGCTATTGTGCACGAGACTGCCCCCCACCCTGAATCTGGCCACCGACCTGGCAAGGTGTCTGGCAACATGCCAGTGACCGCGCCTGAAGCCTTTTGCGCGCTCCATTAAAATCAGGCGAAACAACAAGGCTTGCCTCATCGATGTTGAAGAATTTGCTCATCCTCCTGCTAAGTGCTTGCGCCATCGCGCGGGCAGAGACGTTTTTGGGCATGGAGCCGCTTGAGCCGCTCAGCAGCATCAAGCAGCGTTATACCGCTGCCCGTCTGACTCCGGAACCGGCTGACTGGCTGAAGCCCCATCAATACTTTGCCCGGTTGACGACGGATGAAGTCAGTGGCTCCTTGCTGCTATTGTTCGAGCATGATGATGACGCGCGCAAAAAAAAGCTCGCCGAACTGGAGAAAGCGGTCGCCAATCTTCCGCCGAACGCCCATGCACGCTCCACGCGACTACTCATACGACAGCACAGAGAGCATCTTGGCAAGCCACTGGATAACCGACTGGCCCTCATACTGATTCGATGGATACCCGAACAGGCAGTTGCATTGAGCGAGCTGACTTCCCGCTACGGCAAGCCCGACGAGAAGCGTCCGGGCGATACCAGTCGCCGTCCCACTTTCGTATGGAGCAAAGGTATCACCGCCCACATGGACAGTGACAAAAAATCTATCCGGATGATCGAGTACTGGTTTACTGAGGATGATCTCGCCGTATATTTCTTGCGCAGAAATTCGGCATCACGCTGATGGATTGATGGATCATTCATGAACAGCCTGCCTGATGGTTATCATGCGTTAGTCTTCGGCGACACCGGTGCGCTAGGTCAAGCGCTCTTCGATGCGTTGCGTTCTGATCCGCGCTGCGCATCAGTGAAAACCTTCTCCCGAAGCGGCATGCCATCGCTGGTACTCGAAGATGCGCAAAGTTTGCAGCGCTGCGCACAAAGCATTGCCGACCATGGCCCACTCCATTTGATCATCGATGCAACGGGTGCGCTGACGATTGATAACACCGGTCCAGAAAAACGATTGGATGACCTCGACGCACAGCAGTTACAAAGAGCGATGCAAGTGAATGCGATCGGACCTGCCATGCTGCTTAAATATTTTTCTCCCTTGCTTGTCACGGGAGAGCGAGCGATCTGGGCAAAGTTGTCAGCGCGCGTCGGCAGCATCGAAGACAATCGCAAAGGCGGATGGTATGGCTACCGGGCCTCGAAAGCCGCACTGAACATGTTCCTCCAAACGGCGGCCATCGAAATCGCGCGTCGGCGCCCGCAAGCCGTGATCGCTGCGCTGCAGCCCGGCACCGTGCGTTCGCGTCTGAGTCAGCCATTTGTCGGACAGGAAGGCGTGGATCCGGAGACCGCAGCACGTAAACTCCTGGAGGTGATTGACAAGCTGACGCCTTCCGGGAGGGCGTATTTCGTCGATCATGAAGGGCAGGTCATTCCATGGTGATCGCTATCATCATCAACGCGGGCAGGTGGTGATGGGCGGACGTATTCGACGCAAGCTGCTGGACGAGCATTTGTCCTCGATCAGCCCTCGGCAATCTGAAACACTCATCTGTCCGCTGTGCGAGCGGCCCATCCCAGATGCGCTGAAAGACGCACATCATCTGGTGCCAAAATCCAGGGGTGGCTCACAAACAGAATTCTTGCATCGTATCTGTCACCGACAGATCCATGCCTTGCTGACAGAGACCGAGCTGGCGAGACAGTACAACACGGTCGAGGCCTTGCTCGCACACCCAGAAATCGCGAGCTTTGTCGGATGGGTCAGGCGAAAGCCAGCGGATTTTTCCGAACGCTCACGCAAGAGCAAGCGCTTGCGCGAGCGCTGATCCGGCATCCTCTCCGACGCCACCCCGCGACAGACCGGGCGTCTGCCTGCTCGTTGGGCAGATTATTAATTGAAATGAAATGCCTTGCTCCTCGCCTCAGATCAATCTTTCTGAAGCTTGCCGCAGTCAAACGTTTAAATATTGTTAAACGATCTCTGCTGTGCCGCATCAGAATGAATATTCGCTCACTGGATAAGCCAGTGCTCACGAAGCCTGTTTCTGTTTGCGCTGCAAAAGCTACCGCTTGCCGAGCGACGGTCTTCTGAGTGGCGTCTCGACGTAGTATCACGCTACTACCACGCATGTTTTCACCGCACACATAATTGCCTGAAAATTTGCCTGCACACGACGGTATGCCGAAAATTATTCACGTGATGATTCGGGTCTTTGACCCCGAGCGGTCGATCCGATTTTATTCGGACGGCTTTGGTTTTTCGATCAGCCACCGACTGGACTTTGATGATTTTTCGCTGATCTATCTTCGAAATCCCGAAAATGACTTTGAGATCGAACTGACGCATAACAAAGGCCGTTCAGAGCCCTATACGCATGGTGATGGCTACGGTCATTATGCTTTCGTGACGGATGATCTGGACGCCATGCGCGACAAGCTCGAGCAGCTAGGCTATGCCCCGCTGCCGATAAAAGAATTCAAGAGAGGCGACGAACTTCTCGCCCGCTTCTTCTTTGTGCAAGATCCCGATGGCTACAAGATCGAAATACTGCATCGTGCAGGGCATTATCAGTAGCCGGCGGCAAACCTAAAAAAACAAAAGCCTGTGCCAAGGCTGGATCCAATAAATAAACGAGGAGGCAACTATGTATAAACCTGCAGAACCAAAACGCCGGCAGTTCTTCAAGATCGCCACTGCCGGTACCGTCGCGTCCGCAGCCGGCGGATTGCCGATGATGTTTGTTCCAAATGCCGCGCTGGCCGAGGAAGCACTAGGCTCAGATACATTCAACACGCTGGTTAAAATCGCACGCGACATTTTTCCTCACGACCGATTTGGCGATGACCTCTACAAGAACGCCGTCGGCGTTTATGCCGAGCAGGCGAAGTCCGACGAGGGTGTCCGCAAGCTGATTCAGGAGGGTGTGGCGCAGGCAGACAGCATCGCCCAGAGCAAATTCAATGCGGCCTATGCGCAGGTGCCCAACGAACGCGACCGCGTACATGTGTTGCAATCGATCGAGGCAACACCATTCTTCAAAAAGATTCGCGGCGATCTGGTGGTCAGCCTCTACAACCAGCCTGCGGTCTGGGCCAAGCTGGGCTATCAGGGCCCGTCTGCGCAATTCGGCGGTTATATCAACCGCGGATTCAATGACCAGAACTGGATGGATAAGCTCAGATAACTATCGGGCTTACAAATAAAAAAATTCTGAGTGATCGAGGAGACAAGCATGGCCAAGAAATTTGACCTGAACGACGAGGTCGTCGTGATCATTGGCTCGGGCGCCGGCGGAGGTACGCTGGGCAACGAGCTCGCGCAAAAAGGCATCAATACCGTTATTTTGGAAGCGGGCAAACGTCACGAAATCAGTGATTTTGAAAATGATGAGTGGCCCATGTTCAGCAAGATTTCATGGCTGGACAAGCGCACCACATCCGGCACCTGGCGCGTATCGCAAGACTTTCCGAATCTTCCTGCGTGGATCGTGAAAGCGGTCGGCGGCTCGACCGTGCACTGGGCGGGCGCCTCACTGCGTTTTCAGGAGCATGAATTCCGTACTCGCACTGTCTATGGAAAAGTCTCCGGTGCGAATCTGCTTGATTGGCCAATCACCCTCTCCGAGCTGGCGCCGTACTACGACAAGGCCGAGAAAAAAATGGGAACGACAGGTACCAATGGCATCCCTCGTCTACCCGGCAACAATAACTACAAGGTGTTGGCTGCGGGTGCTCGCAAGATGGGCTACAAGGATTTCCACACCGGCAATATGTCGATCAACTCCAAGCCGCGTGATGGCCGTGGCGCTTGTCAGCAGATCGGTTTCTGCTTTCAGGGATGTAAATCAGGCGCAAAATGGTCCACGCTGTACACCGAGATTCCCAAGGGCGAACGCACTGGGCACCTTGAGGTGCGCTCGGATGCTCAGGCACTGAAAATCGAACACGACTCCTCGGGCAAAGTGACCGGCGTGCTGTATGGCGATTCAAACGGCAACCAATATTTGCAGAAGGCGCGCGTGGTGTGCGTGGCCGGTAATTCGATCGAGTCGCCGCGCTTGCTGTTGAACTCAGCCTCGTCGATGTTCCCGAATGGCCTGGCAAATTCCTCGGGTCAGGTCGGTCGCAACTACATGCGTCACATGACCGCCTCGGTCTATGCAATCTTTGAAAACCCAGTGCACATGTTCCGTGGCACGACCATGGCCGGCATTGTAAAAGACGAATCGCGTCATGATCCCAAGCGCGGTTTTGTTGGTGGCTATGAGATGGAAACGCTGTCGCTGGGCGTTCCCTTCCTGGCCGCCTTCCTGAACCCGGGCGACTGGGGTCGCGATTTCTCGACCGCGATGGATGCCTATGACAACATGGCCGGCATGTGGCTGGTCGGTGAGGACATGCCGCAGGAGTCCAACGCGATCACGCTGCACGCGACTGAGAAAGATCAGTTCGGTTTGCCAATCCCGAATGTGCATTTCAGCGACCACCCGAACGATGGCGCAATGCGCCAGCACGGATTCAAGCAGGCGAAAGCGCTGTACGAATCCGTGGGCGCGAAGCGGGTCATTTTCACGCCACCGTACCCATCCACGCACAATTTGGGCACTAACCGCATGAGTGCCAAGGCCAAGGATGGTGTGGTGAACAAATGGGGCCAGACCCACGATGTGAAAAATCTGTTCGTATCCGATGGCAGCCAGTTCACCACGGGTGCTTCAGAGAATCCGACACTCACCATCGTGGCATTGGCGATTCGACAGGCGGATTACATTTCGCGCAGCATGTCGCGCAAGGAACTGTGATGGCGCGCGCCGGGACTGCCTTTGTGGCCGGCGCGCTGGGCTTGCTTGCCTCGGGAGCATTCACGCTCCCGGCGCAGGCCCAGGCGACCGATGGGGCGAAGCTTTTTGCTCAGCATTGCGCTGCATGCCATCAGGTCGCCGCCGATGCGCCGCAAGGCATGGGCCCGAATTTGCGAGGCGTGATCGGAAGGCAGGCGGGCCAGGTGAAGGGCTTTGCCTATTCGGCTGAGTTCAAGAAAGCGCTTGCTAAAAAAACCTGGACGGCAGAACTGATGGACAAGTGGCTGGAAGAGCCACAGAACGTGGCTCCTGGTACGTACATGATGTACAAGCAAGCGGATCCGGCGATCCGCTCTGCGATCATCGAGTATCTATCGACAGCCAAGTAAGCAGGTATCGTTGCGCGCTTGGTAAGCAACTTCGGCGAGCTCAGCGCGTAGCGTTACGAGGAGGTTGACTATGTGCGACATGTACACCAGTGCCGATCCGATTCATTATGAGCAGCGGACCCGGTCATTGCGGATTCGCGGCGCGGTCACCAGCATCCGGCTGGAGAATCTATGCTGGGATGTACTGGCTCGGATTGCATCGAGAGAGCAAACGACGACCAACCAGCTGATCTGCAAGCTGTACGAAGAGATCATCGAGCGTCAGGGCAAAGTCGATAATTTTTCCTCATTCCTGCGAGTCTCTTGCATGCGCTTTCTGTGTCTGGTCGCGGAACAGCAGGACAAAGATCATCTGATGATGAATGCTCTCGCCCAGCCGCAACGGAAGACTGCACAAATCAAAAGTATCGTCGGCGACCAGCACAACACTGGCTGAGAAGCTTGCCCGTTTTGTATCGAAGCTGTTGACTTAGTAGCCGAATTCTTTATCGCATCAGCGCGCGGATGTGTGATGGGATGCCGCTGGCCAGCCCCGGCAAGTAGTATCCGCCCTCCAGCACCGAAACGATGCGTTCATGCCCGCACTCGCGGGCAATCGTTTGCACCCGCGCCGTCAGTTCGGCATACCCCTGATCCGTGATGTTGAAACAGCCGAGCGTGTCGTCGATCCGGCTGTCGAAACCGGCAGAAATCAAGATGAAATCCGGTTGGAAGCGCAGCGCAGCCGGCATTAGCTGCGTGTCAAACGCGTCGATGATGTCACGGTCGCCGGCTCCGCAATCGAGCGCCACATTGATGTTGTAGCCAATGCCTGCGCCTTCGCCACGGCGTTGCGGATCGCCGGTGCGTGGATAAGACTCCAAGCGGTGCGTGGAAAAATACAAGACCGTCGGATCATCATAGAAGAACGCTTCGGTTCCATCGCCGTGATGAAAGTCCCAGTCGACGATCAGAATCTTTCGGTAGCCTAGACGCCGCTGCAGGTAACGAGCCGCAATCGCCACATTATTAAACAGGCAAAAACCCACCACCTCGCCGGCATTGTGCGCATGATGGCCGGGCGGACGCACTAGTACAAAACTATTTCTGACCTTCCGCGTGTGAACAGCATCGCAAGCCGCCAGCGTGCCGCCAACACCCGCTCTCGCGTAGCGGTCGATCACGGGGCCGTATTTGTCGCGAATGCCCGCAATGTGCGCCGGCGTATGCACCAGCCGAAGCTCTGCATTGCGAATGGGTTTGAGCGGGATGCGCTGTAGCTGTTGGTCCAGTCCCGACGCTTTGATGGCGCTCCAGGCAACCGCCAGCCGCACGGGTTGTTCTGGATGATCTGGCGAAAAAAACGGCGTAAGGAAAATCTCGTCGAATACCAGCCCGGTTTTGAGAGACCTCGTCGCGTTGGCAGATTTGGCTGACAGGCCAGATGCCATCAGCGCGCAGGCTTGCGCCAGAAATAATCGTCGGTTCACCGTTTTGCCTTTTTTGTATGAGGCGCATGCACGCACGCACCTGAGGCGTTTGCCAGGGAACCTTACTTTACCAAGTCTTGGTGTCTGCGTTGATCTACGGGTCTGAATGACCTGATTGATCATCCAGAGTGCCCGGTATCAGCTGCTAAAGTGCGCTGACTCCAGTACCTCGGGCAAGCAGCCGCTGCCGCGATCGAGCAACTGTTCGACCTTGGCTTGTACTTTGCCCTTCAGACGCAGATAGGCATCCAGCTGATGCATGGAATTATCCTGATCGCGGCACAATAGGTAGAGTGCAGCTTCCGAGACGAGGCAGCGATATACCTTGTTTTCGATATTCAGGGTAAACAGCGTATTACCTCTGGTAATTATTGTCGGTTCATTCATGTTGATGTCCCTTTCATGGGAATGGTGCTGAAAAAATCAGTTCAGGTTTGGGTGATTCTCTGATCACTCCAATGTCGCTACAGGTGAGGGCGTGCAGGCATTTCCTTGATCTTGTGCATGTCATTGCAGCAGCGATCGGCATCTCGCTAAGAAATTCCCTGATGAATTCCCTAACAAGATAGGGTCTGACACTAGATTCGCGTGTGATGCGCCTGAATTATCTGAGTCAGATCGTTCCGCCCGCCACAATCTGCATCACTCATAGAGAGACCTGACAGATACACCCAGGTTCAAGACTGTGCGAGCTGAATTGTCTGAATCGCTCGCTGCGATCACTATGGCCGTGGACTTTCAGTGCCGAGCTTTCCGTTGGCGCGTGCAGTCAAGTACGCATGCAGGTCAAGGATATGTGCATTCACCGCGGGCGCGCCCTGCCACCCGGGCATCTCGATCGGCGGCTCACCACGGCGCAATAGGTAGTCAATACGAGTGTCGACGGTGGATTGATTTTTCGATCCCTCGGCCAACCCATTACCGAGGTCGTAACGCTGAAGCACCAGCGCGGCAAAACGACGCGCGCTCATGTCGCTAACGACAGGTAACAGGTCGGGTGCGCGCTCGCCGCCGGTGGCAGCGGCACCATGGCAGCTTGCACATTTATCCTGGAATACACGCCAGCCAGCATACAGATTACCCTCGGGTAGCGGCGGATTCAGCTCGCGTGCGGCTTTGGCATTGATAAATTCTGTCTGGCACCCAGCGATACCTATCTGCATCGCCATGAGCAGCAGAAGCCATACCGTGCGCATTTGTCGTGTCGCGATAGACATGAAGAGTAATTTCATTGAAAAAATTTTCGCGAACCCGAGAAAAATAATCTTTTCACCCTGTGCGCTGGAGTCAGTGCGCCATCAGCAGCGGGGTGCTGCCTTGTCAGGATTTGATCGAGAGCTGATCTTTAAAAGATTCCATGACAACTGAAGCTTGTCATTTTTATGCAGCGTCCCGCTTGATGTGTATCAATTGATGTATTTTTAATTATTTTAAACAGCCAATAACGCTGTTTCCAAACGATATTCAGCGAGGGGGGGAGGCAAGTCCGACGAACTTCAGTCTGCAAGGAATGTTATCCCTTTGTGCCAGACGACTAGCAAATTCACTCACGCCAGAGTATGGGCAGGCGTCGGAAAATTAGCGTGCTGTTGACATAGATTTTCAAACAAGGGCAGAGGAAGTGGCGGGCTTAGCAGATATCCTTGATAAGACGTACAACCCAACTCTTTCAGAAAATGCTTCTCTTCTTCGGTTTCCAATCCTTCAGCGATAACATTCATTCCCAGGCTATGGGCCATCGCGATGATGGTTTTGACCACGATGGTGTCACCCGGATTCGACAGCATATTTTTAATAAAAATCTGGTCGATTTTTAATTGTTCGAGTGGTAATTTGATGATGCTCGCTAGTGACGAGTAGCCAGTTCCGAAATCATCCAGAGAAAATCGGATACCAAGCTCGCGGATTTTTTCCATTTTCTCACTCACTTGGTCCATGTTATGCATCATGCTCTCGGTCAGTTCCAGCTTCAGCATAGATCCGTCAATCCCGCTGATTTGTACTAACTGAAATGTTTTTCGTACAAAATCCGGATCCTGAAACTGACGCGCGCTGACATTGATGGCAATTTGCAGCTTGCAAAGTTCTGGGTCTGATGCCCAAAGCCGAATTTGTTCACAGGCACACTTTATTACCCAGAAACCAATCGGCACAATAAGACCAGAGTCCTCTGCTATTGAAATAAATTCAGCAGGTTCGAGTAGTCCCCGGCTCGGATGAGACCAGCGAAGCAGCGCCTCAGCTGATAGAATTTTTCCTTCATAGTTGAATTGCGGTTGAAAAAACAAGCTGAGTTGATCGAATTCCATCGCACGTCCAAGCTCTTGCTCGAGATTGGCATAGGCGGTTGCCGATTCCTTCATCAAGGGGTCATAAAAACACAGGGAATTTCGTCCGTTCTTTTTTGCCTGATACATCGCCATATCAGCATGCTGGAAAACCTCTTGGGCTAAATCACCGTGTCCAAAAATATTAATGCCTATGCTTGCACTACAATTGAATTCGAAATCATCCAAGGTATAGGGTTGTGATAGGACGTTGAGTATCTTCGTGCCGATGGTATTTGCCTGATACGAGGCTTCCGCAATATCGGCACTCAGCTCGCCGAGCAACACAACGAATTCATCGCCACCAACACGAGCCACCGTATCGCCCTCGCGTACCGTGCGTTGCAGACGGTTACCCACTTCAATCAGCAGCTGATCCCCAGCGGCATGACCCTTGGTGTCATTGAGCGATTTAAAGTTATCCAGATCAATGAACAATGCAGCGCCATGAAAATGGCTGCGGGGCATCGTACTTAAAATTCGGGATAGCCTGTCATTCAGCTTTCTTCTGTTGGGTAATTGGGTGAGCGAATCAAAATAGGCAAGATGATGGATTTCTTCTTGTGAGATTTTGCTTGCGGTAATGTCATACAGGCAGAAAACATAATAGGAATCCAGATTTTCTTCCGTTGGCACTTTCGACACATTCATCCATACAGTAAAAATACTGCCATCTTTTCGCGCATCTCGAATTTCGCCTTCCCACTCACCTTTGAATGATAAGGCTTCGTGTACTGTTGCTTTCAGGGCAGCATTATCGGGTAGTGAAAACAAGAAATCAAAATGCTTTTTCCTGAGGTTATTGAGTGGGTATCCGGTTACTTTTGAAAAGGCGCTATTCGCCTCGAGTATCAAACCATAGGTATCAGTAATGCAGATGCCCATTTGCGATTCAAAGGCAATCGCTGCTATGCGCTGCCGCTCCGTGTGTCGCTTGTGCTCGGTAACATCAAAGAACACTGATCGATAATATGATGACTGCTTGTCCGGTGCGGAGGTGGTAGGCAAAAACTGGAAAAACTGCGATTGGCCACGCGAATCTATCAGGTCGAATTCAAATTTGTCGAATAAATTGATACTGCGTTGTCGGTTACATTCCTGCAGCTTTTCCCAATTTGCACCAGCGATGACTTCTGAAGGCTTTTTTTCCCGAGAATGGCGTCGCGCGAGCATCCGAGCCATTTGAGTGCCTGGCTATTAATACGCGTACAGGTGCCATCCTCGGTAATCGTATAGGCACCGAAGCTGCTGAGCTCAAACAAATCTTCAATTTGATCTTCGAGCTCTGCGAGCAGACTAGGAAAATCTGCATGGAGCGTACCGAATTTACTGGTATCCAAATCGCTTGCCGTCAATTCTTGCTTCATGAATGACTTTCAAGAATAGAAACCTGTTCACATGCGCTCACCTCGCACTACTTGTACAGGTC